>JBGQGU010000005.1:0-21833 GCA_041497655.1 Gammaproteobacteria bacterium | reverse complement strand
CTCGAGCGCGAGCTCGACTGCCGGGTGGTCGATCGCGTGAGCCTGATCCTCGACATTTTCGCCCAACGGGCCCGCACCCACGAGGGCAAGCTGCAGGTCGAACTGGCCCAGCTCGAGCATCTCTCGACCCGACTGGTGCGCGGCTGGACCCACCTGGAACGGCAGAAGGGCGGCATCGGGTTGCGCGGACCGGGCGAGACCCAGCTCGAGACCGACCGGCGGTTGATCGGCAAGCGGGTGAAGGTCCTCAAGGACAAGCTTGAAAAGGTGCGGGCGCAGCGCGAGATCCAGCGCCGCTCGCGGGGCCGGAACCACCTGTTCATGGCCTCCATCGTCGGCTACACCAACGCCGGCAAGTCGACGCTGTTCAACCGCCTGACGCACGCGGGGGTCTATACCGCCGACCAGCTGTTCGCGACGCTCGATACCACCACGCGGCGCGTGCACACCGGCAACGGCGCCCGCGTCGTGCTCTCGGACACGGTCGGCTTCATCCGGCGGCTTCCGCACACCCTGGTCGCGGCGTTCCGCGCCACGCTCGAGGAAACCGTGCACGCCGATCTGCTGCTGCACATGGTGGACGCGAGCTGCGAGGACCGCGACGCGCAGGCCGCGGCGGTCAACCAGGTGCTGGCCGAGATCGGCGCACAGGCAATCCCGCAGATTGTGGTCCTGAACAAGATCGATCGTACGCGGCTTCCGGCGCGGATCGAGCGAGATGACTGTGGTAGAATTTCGCGCATCTGGACGAGTGCGCAATCAGGCGAGGGCATCGAATACGTCCGCCTTGCGCTCGAGGAATACGCCGGCGCCGCGCCGGCTTCCGTTGAACTCAACAATACCGCCGCGGCTTGAGAGCCATTCATACTTTCATGCTGGCTTACTTGAGAACGTTCCGGGAGTATCTGCGAGACCGCTCGCTGCGGCTGCTTGGCGTTCTGATGTCGATCAACGATCCGCAGTGGGGACGGCGTCCCAGCCAGGGCCCCCCCGATCTCGAGGAGATCTGGCGCGATTTCAACAGGAAGCTGAACGGACTGTTCGGGCGCCGCGGCGGCAGTGGCGGGGACGAGCCGCGGGGGCCGGGCGTCAAGAGGTTCGGCGGCGGTGCGGGGATTCTGCTCGGGCTGATCTTTGTGGTATGGATGGCGAGCGGATTTTACATCGTCTACGAAGGCCAGCGCGGGCTCGTACTGCGCTTCGGAAAGTTTGTGGAAACCACGATGCCGGGTCCGCGCTGGCACCTGCCGTATCCGGTCGAGGCCGCCGAAGTGGTGAACGTGGCGGGCGTGCGCAGCGTTGAGGTGGGCTACCGCAACAACGTTAAGAGCAAGGTGCTTAAGGAAGCGCTGATGCTCACCGACGACGAAAACATCATCGACGTGCAGTTCGCGGTGCAGTACATACTGAAGAGCCCGACCGACTTCCTGTTCAACAACCGCTCGCCGGACGAAGCGGTGCTGCAGGCGGCGGAGACCGCGATCCGCGAGATCGTCGGCAAGAGCAGCATGGACTTCGTGATCTTCGAAGGCCGCTCGGAGGTCGCGGCGCGCGCCCACAAGCTGATGCAGGAGATCCTCGACCGTTACGGCACGGGCATCAGCATCAGCAAGGTGACCATGCAGAACGCGCAGCCGCCCGAGCAGGTGCAGGCGTCGTTCGACGATGCGGTCAAGGCCGGGCAGGACCGCGAGCGCCAGAAGAACGAGGGCCAGGCTTACGCCAACGACGTGATTCCCAAGGCGCGCGGCATGGCGGCGCGCCTGCAGCAGGAGGCCGAGGGCTACCGTCAGCGCGTGATCGAGCAAGCCGAGGGCGACGCCTCGCGCTTCCGCCAGATCGTGGTCGAGTACAACAAGGCACCGCAGGTCACCCGCGACCGGCTCTACATCGAGGCGATGCAGCAGATCATGAGCAACACCACCAAGGTGCTGATCGACCAGAAGGGCGGCAGCAACCTGATTTATCTGCCACTCGACAAGATCATGCAGTTGACGGGCACGGGGCCGGTCGAGGCCGCACCCAAGGCCGGCGAGGCCGCCCCCGCCCAGGAGCCTTCCACCACGCGCTCACGCGAGGCATTTCGCTCGCGCGAGCGGGAGTCACGCTGATGAGAAACCATTTCGGCGCGATCCTGGTGGGTACGCTGGTGGCGCTGATCCTCGGCGCGTTGAGCCTGTTCGTCGTGGACCAGCGCCAGAACGCGATCGTGTTCCGGCTCGGCGAAGTGATCGCCGTCAAGACCGCGCCCGGCCTCTACTTCAAGTTGCCGCTGCTCGACAACGTGCGCTATTTCGACATGCGCATCCTCACCATCGACACCGCCGAGCCGGAGCGCTTTCTCACCTCGGAAAAGAAGAACGTGCTGGTGGACCTGTTCGTGAAATGGCGCATCACGGACGTCAAGCAGTATTACGTGAGCGTGCAGGGCAACGAGGGCCTGGCGCAGACGCGGCTGCTGCAGACAATCAACGACGGCCTGCGCGCAGAGTTCGGCAACCGCACCGTGCACGATGTCGTGTCGGGCGAGCGCGACAAGATCATGGACCTGATGCGCGAGAGAGCGAACGAGGACGCCGGCAAGATCGGCGTGGCGGTGCTCGACGTGCGGCTGAAGCGCGTGGACCTGCCGCAGGAGGTGAGCGTCGACGTCTATCGCCGCATGGAAGCCGAGCGCAAGCGAGTGGCGAACGAGTTGAGGTCCACCGGCGCCGCGGATTCAGAAAGGATCCGGGCGGACGCCGACAAGCAGCGCGAGGTAATCGTCGCACAGGCCTACCGCGAGGCGCAGCGCGTCAAGGGCGAGGGCGACGCCAAGTCGACTGCCATCTACGCGCGCGCCTACGAGCAGAACGCCGAGTTCTACGCGTTTTATCGCAGCCTCGAGGCCTACAAGGCGAGCTTCCGCAGCAGGAACGACGTGCTGGTGCTCGAACCCAATTCCGAGTTCTTCAAATACCTCAGGTCGAGCGGCAGGCAGGGCAAGTAGCGCGGGGCGCACAGCGCGAAGCCGCTCCGCGCATGAACCGCCTGCGCCGGATCCTGTGGGACGATGATGGGAAACATCCTGCTCACTGCGCTCGCGCTGATGCTCATCATCGAGGGCATCCTGCCATTCCTGCTGCCGGGATTGTGGCGCGATACGTTCCGGCGCCTGACCGAGATGAGCGACGGGCAGATTCGCTTCATCGGCCTCACCTCGATGCTCGCCGGCCTGCTGCTGCTCTACATCGCCCGCCACTGAAAAGCAGGATCGAGGATTGAGGACTGAGTGAAAAGCTTAGTCGCCGACCGGATCTTCTCTATAATTGCCCTCGATCCTCAATCCTAGATGCTCAATCCTGTAATGCGTAACTGGGTACTGCCCGAATACATCGAGGACATCCTCCCGCCCGAAGCCGCGCGCATCGAGCGGCTGCGGCGCGACGTCCTCGATCTGTTCCGCACTCACGGTTACGAGCTGGTCATCCCGCCGTTGCTGGAATATGTCGAGTCGCTCCTTACCGGTACCGGTCACGATCTCGACCTGCAGACCTTCAAGCTGGTGGACCAGCTCTCGGGACGCATGATGGGCCTGCGCGCCGACATTACGCCGCAGGTCGCGAGGATCGACGCGCATCTTCTCAACCGCAAGGGCGTGACGCGACTGTGCTATTGCGGCAGCGTGCTGCATGCACTGCCGGCGAGTCCGGGCGCAACCCGCGAGCTGATCCAGATCGGCGCCGAGATCTACGGCCAGGCCGGTGTCGGGGGCGACCTCGAGATCCAGGCGCTGCTCTGCCGCTCGCTGGCGGTCGCGGGGGTGCGCGGCACACGCATGGATATTGGTCACGTCGCGGTTTTCCGCTCCATCGTTCACGCAGCCGGGGTCGGCGCCGAGCTCGAGGGAGAGCTTTTCGAAGCGCTTCAAAAGAAAGACGTACCCACCCTCAAGCGACTTGCGCGCGCGCTGGACGCGAAAACAAGGTCGGCGCTCGCGCTGCTGCCAGAGTTGTATGGCGGCCACGAGGTGCTGGCGGTAGCCGAGAAGAAGCTGCCGAAGATTCCCGAACTGACCCGCGCCCTGATGACGCTGCGCGCCCTGGCGAAAGCCTGCCCAGTTCCGGTGAGCTTCGACCTGGCGGAGCTGCGCGGCTATCACTATCACTCGGGCGTGGTATTCGATGCCTATTGCAAGGGCGTTGCCGGGGCGATTGCGCGCGGCGGACGCTACGACGAGGTCGGCAGGGCGTTCGGGCGGCTGCGGCCCGCCACCGGTTTTTCGATCAACCTGCGGAGCCTCGCCGGCGCGGGCGGAGCGCCACGACCGCGCAGGCCGGGCGACAAAAGCAAGGGGCGATGAAGCGGACCGCGCGCAACGTCGTCGTCATCGGCGCTCAATGGGGCGACGAGGGCAAGGGCAAGGTCGTTGACTGGCTTACCGATCATGCCCAAGGTGTGGTGCGGTTCCAGGGCGGGCACAACGCCGGGCACACGCTGGTGATCGGCGGCAGAAAGACGGTGCTGCATCTGATCCCGTCCGGCATCTTGCGCGAGAAAGTGGCGTGCTACATCGGCAATGGCGTGGTGCTCTCGCCGCAGGCGCTGATCGAGGAGATCGAGATGGTCGAGGCTGCCGCCGTGGACGTCCGGTCGCGGCTCAAGATCAGCGAAGCGTGCCCGCTGATCCTGCCGTACCACGCGGCGCTCGACCAGGCGCGCGAGGCGGCGAAAGGCGTGGGCAAGATCGGTACGACGGGACGCGGTATCGGGCCGGCCTACGAGGACAAGGTGGCGCGGCGCGCGATCCGGCTACAGGACCTGTTCCACCGCGAGCGCTTTTCGACGAAGCTGCGCGAGGTGCTCGATTTCCACAACTTCGTGCTGCGCCACTACTTTCACGCCGGGACCGTGGATTTCCAGAAAACGCTCGACGAGACGATGCGGCTCGCGGAGCGCATCAAGCCGATGGTCGCGGATGTGCCGCGGCTGCTCTACGAAGCAGCGCAGGCGGGGCAGAACCTGTTGTTCGAAGGCGCGCAGGGCACGCTGCTCGACGTCGACCACGGTACCTATCCGTATGTGACGTCGAGCAACTGCGTGGCGGGCGCGGCCGCGGCCGGTGCCGGCATCGGGCCGCAGCAGTTGCATTACGTGCTGGGGGTCACCAAGGCCTATGCCACCCGCGTCGGCTCGGGTCCGTTTCCCACCGAGCTCGATGACGACGTGGGGCGGCAGCTTGCGAGCCGCGGCAATGAGTTCGGCGCCACCACCGGGCGACCGCGCCGCTGCGGCTGGTTCGACGCGGCCGCGCTGAAGCGCTCGATCCAGATCAACGGCGTCTCCGGGCTTGGCGTCACCAAGCTCGACGTGCTCGACGGCATGGAGACCGTGCAGCTCGCGATCGGCTATCGCGTGAACGGCGCGCGCAGCGACATCCTGCCAGTAGGGGCCGAGGCGCTCGAGGGATGCAAGCCGGTTTACGAGGAGCTGCCGGGCTGGAAGGACAGCACGGTCGGGCTCACGCGTTTTGCGCAGCTACCCAAGGCGGCGCAGAACTACCTGAAACGCATCGAGAAGCTCTGCAGCGTGCCCATCGATCTCATTTCCACGGGTCCCGAGCGCGCGCAGACCATCGTCTTACGACACCCCTTTAAATGACAGTGTTGAATGTTGAGTGATGAGTGTTGAATTGAGCGTATCGGAAAACTTAACACTAAAAACTCAAAACTCAACATTGGGGTATTGGTGCCCAGGAAGGGATTCGAACCCCCACACCATTGCTGGCGCCAGGACCTGAACCTGGTGCGTCTACCAATTCCGCCACCTGGGCGTGAGCGCGCGATTCTAACCGAACGTCCCTGTCTGATCAAATGAATCAACGCAAGAATCGAACATCGCGCCCCGCACGGAAGGATCGCACTCGCGATCCTCACTACGAGCGGGAGGCAAGTCGCTACGAACACCCGGTCGCGAGCCGGCAATTCATCCTGGAAACGCTGACGCAGCGGGGCGTGCCCGTCGCCGAGCACGAGCTCGAGCGCCTGCTGCGCATCGCGCCGGCGGAGCGTGACGCTTTCACGCGCCGCATCGCCGCGATGGAGCGCGACGGCGAGATCATGCGCAACCGCCGCAACGCGATCTGCGTGGTGGCGAAGCTCGATCTCGTGCGCGGCCGCGTGCACGGGCACCCCGACGGCTTCGGCTTTCTCGTGCGCGACGAGGGCGGGCCCGATCTCTTTCTCGGTCCGAAGGAAATGCGCGAAGTCCTGCACGGCGACCGTGTAGTGGCGCGCATTTCCGGTGTCGACCGCCGCGGCCGGCCCGAGGGCAGCATCGTGGAAGTGCTGGAACGCGCGCAGCAGCGGCTGGTCGGGCGCTTGCGCCGGGAGCACGGCATCCTCTTCGTAACCGCGGAGGACAAACGCATCAGCCATGAGTTTCTGGTGCCCGCGGACGGAGTGGGCGGCGCGGAGCCGGGGCAGGTGGTGACGGTGGAAGTCATCGCCCAACCGTCCAAGCACGCGCAGCCGGTGGCGCGCGTCGTTGAAGTGCTCGGCAACTACGCCGACCCCGGCATGGAAATCGAGATCGCGTTGCGGAAGCACGCCTTGCCGCACCTGTTTTCGCGAGCGGCCGAGCAGCTGTGCGCCCGGTTGCCCGATGCCGTGACCGAGGAGGACCGCGGCGACCGGACCGACCTCACTCAGCTGCCGTTGGTGACGATAGATGGGGAAAACGCGAAAGACTTCGACGATGCCGTGTACTGCGAGCCGATCCCCCCCCACCTCCCCTTTGCTAAAGGGGGGGAGCGCGGTTCCTCCAACCCCCCTTTGACAAAGGGGGGTGCACGAAGTGCGGGGGGATTTCAGGAGGGAGCGCACGGCGCGGGGGGATTCCGGCTGGTGGTCGCGATCGCCGACGTCAGCCATTACGTAAAGCACGGCGACGCGCTCGACCAGGAAGCGCGCAACCGGGGCAATTCGGTCTATTTTCCACGCCGCGTGATCCCGATGCTGCCGGAGAAACTTTCGAACGGGCTGTGCTCGCTCAATCCGAAGGTCGCGCGTCTGGCGGTGGTGTGCGATATGCGGATCGCCGCCGACGGCGAAATCCGGTCCTACCAGTTCTATCCCGCCGTATTCCGCTCCCACGCGCGGCTCACCTATACCGAGGTCGCGGCGATGTTGGAGGACGAGCGGGGCGAGGCGGCGCGCCGCCATCACGCCCTGCTGCCACACATGCGGCACCTGCAACGGCTCTACAGGTTGCTCGCGAAGGCGCGCGAGCGGCGCGGCGCGATCGACTTCGAGACCATCGAGACCGAGATGATCTTCGACCAGCACGGCAAGATCGAGCGCATCGTGCCGGTCAGGCGCAACGATGCCCACCGGCTGATCGAGGAGTCCATGCTCGCGGCCAACGTCTGCACTTCGGACTTCCTGCGCGGCCACGACCACCCGATGCTGTACCGCATCCACGAAGGCCCGACACCGGAGAAACTTGCGGCGCTGCGCGAGTTTTTGAAGGGTTTTGGATTGCAGCTGGGCGGGGGAGATGATCCTCACGCGAGCGACTATGCAAAGCTGCTCGCACGCGTCAAGGACCGGCCGGACGCGCAGCTCCTGCAGACGGTGATGCTGCGCTCGCTGCAACAGGCCGTTTACAGCCCGGACAACGTCGGCCATTTCGGGCTCGCCTACGAGTCCTACACGCACTTCACGTCGCCGATCCGCCGCTATCCGGATCTGCTGGTGCACCGCGCCATCAAGGGGGTGCTGCGGCGCCAGCGCTATGACCCGGGTGACTGGCACGAGCTCGGGGCGCACTGCTCGATGACGGAGCGGCGGGCGGACGACGCAACGCGCGACGTCGTGGCCTGGCTCAAGTGCTATTACATGAAGGACCGGGTGGGCGAGACTTTTGCGGGCAGCATCAGCGGGGTCACCTCCTTCGGCGCGTTCGTCGCGCTGGATGGGGTCTACGTCGAGGGCCTGGTGCACGTCTCCGATCTCGGCAAGGATTACTTCCACTTCGATCCGGCCAGGCACCAGCTCATGGGAGAGCGCACCCGCAAGCGCTATCGCCTCGGCGACCGGCTGCGGGTGGAGGTGGTGCGCGTGGACCTCGATACCAGCCGGATTGATTTCACCCTGGCATGAAATCAATGATGTGACGCCATGAGCGAGTCGCGATTAGTGTACGGATTTCATGCAGTGACCAGCCGGCTGCGCCAGAAAGCGGCGGGCGTGAGAGAGGTCTATCTCGACCAGTCGCGCGGCGACCACCGCTCGCGCGACCTGGCGCGGGCGGCGCAGGAGCGCGGCGTGCGCGTGATCATGGTGGACGGCGCCCGACTCGATGGCATGACGCAGCACGCGCGGCACCAGGGCGTTGCCGCCCGGGTGGATGCTGCGGCTCCGGCACAGGATCTCGACAGCGTCCTCGACGGGCTTGACGAGCCCCCGCTGCTGCTGATTCTGGACGGTGTGACCGATCCCCACAATCTCGGTGCCTGCCTGCGCGTGGCGGACGCCATGGGCGTGCACGCGTTGATCGTCCCCAAGGACCGGGCCGTCGGCATCACGCCGACAGTGGAAAAGGTGGCAAGCGGCGCAGCGGACACCGTGCCGTTTATCGCGGTCACCAATCTCGCGCGTACGATGCGGGAGCTGAAGGAACGGGAAGTCTGGCTCATCGGCGCCGACCAGGACGCCGGCCGCGACTTATATTCGGTCAGGCTCGAAGGGCCGCTGGCGTGGGTGGTGGGGGCGGAAGGCGAGGGGATGCGGCGGCTCACGCGCGAGAACTGCGACGAGCTGGCACGGATCCCGATGCGGGGCGCAGTGGAGAGTCTTAACGTCTCGGTATCGGCCGGCATCTGCCTGGCCGAAACGCGACGCCAGCGACAGATGCGCAGGTAAAGACCGCCAGGTCGTCTGGCGTGTCAGACGCCGTGCGTCTTGCTCACCAAGCCCGTCTTCAGCAGGAACGCGATCACTCGCTCCACCGATTCGGCAACGGTCAACCGCCCGCCATTCAGCTCGAGTTCCGGTCGCTGGGGCGGTTCGTAGGGATCGTCTATTCCGGTCATGTGCGGGAGCTGACCCGCGCGCGCTCTGGCGTACAGGCCCTTTGGGTCGCGCCGCTCGCACTCCGTGAGGGGGGTTGAAAGGTAGATCTCCACGAAGCTGCCGTAACGCGCCACCAGGTGACGCATCTCGGTGCGATCGGCCTGGTAGGGCGCGATGAGCGAGCAGATCGCGATGCCACCGTGCCTCGCAATTTCCGCGGCGATGTAGCCATGGCGCAGCACGTTGAGCCGCCGGTGCTCGCGTGAATAGCCGAGCTCGCTCGACAGGAGCTTCCGCACCTCGTCGCCGTCGAGCAGCGTCACCTGCCGACCGAAGCGGCTTGCAAGCTCCGCTGCGAGCGCTGTCCCGAGCGTGGTCTTGCCCGCAGCGGGCAGGCCGGTAATGAGAAACGCCATCCCCCCGGCGTTCCGGATCCCAGCGCGTGAGTTTTCGTCGTTCATTGCGGCATCGGAGAATAAAGCGCAATGTGTCAGCCGCTCGCGCGCGTGTCAACATAGGAAGCGAAAGGACATTTCGCGAAAGATTTCCTACAATAGCTGGGCTGCCGGCAGCAAGGGGGCGGGGTGGGCATGATGAAATTTTCGCGTGTGGCAGCGCTGCTCGTGGCAGTCGCCTGCATGGCAGGCGCACCACTCAGCGCGCGTGCGCAAGCGCCGGCGGAAGTCATTGCGCCGCCGCGCTTCGATATCAATCGCTTCGAGGTCGTCGGCAACACGCTGCTGCCGGCATCCGTACTCGAGCGCGTGTTCGCACCCTATACCGGCCAGAACAAGGACTTCGGCGACATTCAGCGCGCGCTGGAGGCGCTTGAGCAAGCGTATCGCGACCTTGGCTATGGCGTGGTGCAGGTGCTGCTGCCGGAGCAGGATATCACCAAGGGCGTCGTGCAGTATCGCGTGCTGCAGCCGCGGGTGGGCAGGGTGCTGATCGAAGGCAACACGCATTTCGACAACCAGAACATCCGTCGCAGCCTGCCGACGGTGAAGGAGGGTGAGTCGCCCAACTCGAAGGAAATCGCGCGCAACCTGCAGTTAGTGGGCGAGCACCCCATCAAGCAAACCAACGTGCTGCTGCGCTCGGGGGCGGCGGAGGACCAGGTTGACGTCAACATCAAGGTGACCGATGACAAGCCGTGGCGGGGCTTCATCACGCTCGATAACACCGGCTCCAGTGATACGGGGTATTACCGCATGGGCCTCGGATTACAGCATTCCAACTTGTTCAACCGCGACCACACCCTGACTGCGCAGTACGTCACTTCGCCTACGGATCCTGATCAGGTGGCGATCTACGGCGCCGGTTACCGTATTCCGTTTTACGAATGGATGAGTTCGCTCGATCTCATCGCCGGCTACTCGGACGTCGATTCGGGCACGGTCCAGGGACTGTTCAACGTGAGCGGCCGCGGCACCATCGGCATCGCGCGCTGGAATTACATCCTGCCGAAATGGCGGGACACCGAGCAGAAAGTTGCTTTCGGGCTCGATTACCGCGCGTTCCAGAACCAGGTCCAGTTCCAGGGGTCCGGCAGCATCGTGCCCGACGTTATCATTCACCCGGTCAGCCTGAACTACAACGGCCTGTGGCGGGGAGCGGCGTCGGAACTGTCATTCTACGGCAGCTTCTCACGAAACATTCCCGGCGGGACTGACGGCAGGGAAGAGGATTGGAGAGCTGGAACAGGAAGCCGCCAGGCGGTCGTCGACGATTATGCGATCTTCCGCTACGGATTCAATTACGTCAGTCAGTTCCGGAACGAATGGCAGGTGCGGATCGGCTTCAGCGCCCAATACACCGGGGATGCGCTGGTCTCGGGAGAGCAATTTGGAATCGGTGGTCCGGACACCGTGCGCGGCTACCCGTTGCGGGAACTGGCAAAGGATAGAGGCAACGCCACCCAGCTCGAGCTCTACACGCCCGACATGACAAGCAGGGTCGGGCTGTCCGACAGCTTCCGCGTGAAATTCCTCGCGTTCTATGACTACGGCTCGGTCGAAAATAATGACACGCAACCGGCGGATAAGGATTCCATCGCCAGCATGGGCGCGGGGTTGCGGCTGAGCTACGGCAAGACGCTGAGCCTGCGTCTCGATGCCGCGCAGACACTGCGCGAAACCGCCAACCGCGATAACGGCAGCCAGCGCGTGAGCGGCGCGATCGCCCTGATTTTCTAGCATCCGCAGTCGCACCGCGCGTGTCCCGCGAGCGGTCCCGGGACGGGCGCGGGCGTATCCACCACTGACGGTATATCGACCAGTCGGCGTCGTGACGCCGCGGCCGGCGCGTTCGAGTGGTCTTCGGACAACTTGGCCCGGCATCCCTGCCTGGAGCGCTACCGGGAGGCCTGCACCTTCCGCCACAGCAAGTTCGTGACGCATTTCACGCACCGTTGTCCGAGGTGGCGCGCTTGTTGCTGTTCCAAAGAACTGCAGTTCCATATGCAGCGGCAAAATCTTGGAGGTCGTGTTTCTAAGTATCTGATTGCTCGAAGTAAAAGATGGTGAATTTGCGAGGCAGCGGATCCGAGTTTGTCGGAAATTCGCCGACGATTGGCATCGTTTCAGCGTCAGGGTAGAGGGATGGGACGAAGGGCAGCACCAGGAACGCCGTACGCGCGCACGGTCGCTGCTATTGCGGTGGCCTCATGCTTTGTCGCGCACACTGCGCTCGCCAATCCCACCGGCCCCACCGTCGTCAACGGCACGGCTGCGATTCATCGGCAGGGCAACCTGCTGCAGGTCACCAACTCGCCGAACGCCATCCTCAACTGGCAGAGCTTCTCGATCGGCGCGAACGAGATCACCCGCTTCATCCAGCAGTCGCAATCTTCCGCGGTACTAAACCGCGTGACCGGCACGAGCGGGGCGATCGACCCCTCAGTGATCCTCGGGGCGCTGCAATCGAACGGGCGCGTATTTCTCATCAACCCGTCGGGCATCCTCTTCGGGGCCGGGGCGCAGATAGATGTTGCGGGGCTGGTCGCGACGAGCCTCAACCTGTCGAATGCTGACTTCCTCGCGAACCGGCTGCGCTTCACGGAAGCGCCGGGGGCGGGCTCCGTAATCAATCAGGGCAACATCACCACCGGGGCGGGCGGAAACGTGTACCTGGTGGGTCCGGCGGTCACCAACAGCGGGCTCATTACCAGTCCCAAGGGTGAGGTGATCCTGGCTGCCGGCGCCAGCGTCGAGCTGGTCGATCCGGGCACGCCCAATCTGCGAGTGGAAATCTCGGCGTCAGAGCACCAGGCGAAGAACCTGGGCGGAATCATTGCCGATTCGGGAAGGATCGGAATCTACGCCGGGCTGATCAATCACTCGGGCACGATTCGGGCCGATAGCGTGGTGAACGAAGGCGGTCGCATCCTGCTCAAGGCAACGAAGAGCGCCACTCTGGAAGCGGGCAGCGTGACCACAGCCAGTGGGCCTGCGGGCGGCAACATCACTGTGCAAGCGGCCGCCACGACGCTGGTTGCCGGGACGATCCAGGCAAAGGGGACCGAGGACAAGGGTGGCACGGTCCAGCTGCTTGGAAACCTGGTCGGACTGATCGAGAACGCAAGCGTTGATGTTTCGGGCAACACGGGCGGCGGCACAGTGCAGGTGGGCGGCGACTTCCAGGGCAAACCTGCCCTGAGCGCGGTCGAAGGGAACCCGATTCAGAACGCCTTCCGCACGTATTTCGGTCCCGACGCAACGATCAAGGCTGACGCGGTGACCAGCGGCGACGGCGGCAAGGTGATCGTGTGGTCGGATGACGCGACGCGCGCCTATGGCACGATCAGCGCACGCGGCGGCTCGCAAGGGGGCAACGGCGGGTTCGTGGAGGTGTCCGGGAAGCGGAATCTTGAATTCGACGCGCGCGTTGACGCATCGGCGCCGCACGGTACCACCGGCACACTATTGCTCGATCCGCTGGACATCACAATTTCCGACACCGTCGGGACTGACAATAACCAGCTTAACGCGGGTGTTCCGACCGGCGGCGATCCAACGGGCTCGGTGTTCTTTGCCGACGGCAGCACCGCGACTAACGTTACCATCAGCGACGATGCCATCGAATTGCAAACTGCCAACATCGTGCTTCAGGCGAGCCGCGACATCACGGTAAATTCGAACTTGAGCGGTGGCGGCCTTGTGCTTACGACTCCTGCCCAACGCCTCACCATGCAGGCGGGCCGCCATATCACGATCGGAAGTCCCATCACTACGACTGGCGGCGCAATCATTCTCGAAGCAGATTCTCCTCACGCGCCGACAAGCACCTCCACCGATGGCCGCAAACCCGCCGATGGGATCGGTCAACTCAGTATCCAACAGGCACTCAACTCCGGCGGCGGCGCAATCACCCTGATTGGGGGCGGCAACCCTATTCGTGGACTCAATAATCAGAATCTCTCTTCCACTCGCGGCGGTATCGAACTGGAGGCGACCGTTGACGCCGGGGCCGGGGAAATCAACGTTGCGCTCTCGGGCAACGCTCCACTGGGTATCGGGGTTACCGGCCAGCTGACGCACATACTCGGTAGTCCCATTGCTAACCTGAAAACCACCGGTACCCTGGTGCTTGGCACGGCAACCACAGGCGGAACCGACGGACAGGGCGCTGGCGCCCAAACGCTGACGGCCGATTCGATTTCAAATATCTATAACGGGAGCGCGATTGCATTGTCGCCGGCGTCCGGGAGCTCCTTTCAGCTGATCGCGGGCAGTGGTGGAATCCTGCTTTCCCAGCCGTTGGCGACGTTCCAGAGTACCACCATCTCCACGGCCGGCCAGCTCACCATCAATCAGACGGTAAGCACTTCGAACCATAATCTCACCATCAATGCGGGGAGCGTCACGATCGGCTCCTCCGGAACGCTCAATTACGGCAGCGGCATCTACACCTGTACCGTGGTGACCGGAGTCTGTCCCGGTGGCGGCAACCAGGTTTTCTGGGACGGGGGCGCAGGAACGCTCAACTGGTTCGACGCGAACAACTGGAGCACGGACCTCGTTCCGGCAGCCGCGCAAAACGTGACTATCAGCAGCGGGGTCGGAACGATCGTTGTAAATGGAACCGCGCAAGCAAACAGCCTTGTTGCCGACAGGCCAGTACTGGTTTCCTCCGGCCAATCGCTCACCCTGGCCAATGCCTCGATTTTCAGCGACGGCTTCACGTTCTCGGGCGGCAGCCTCTTGGGGACAGGCGACGTGACGGTGGATGGTGCCAATGGCGTGCTTACCTGGAACGGCGGCACGATGGCTGGCAGCGGCACGTTCCTGCTTGCCAGTGGCCACAACGGCACCTTGAGTGGATCGCTTACGCTTGACCGGCTGTTCCAGAACAGCGGCACGCTCACGCTCTCGGGAGCGACTATTAACGGGACGGGCTCCATCACCAACGGAGGCCTGGTCACCGTCGCCAGCAGCACGTCAAATGTTGTCAACACGCTGATCTCGAACAAGGTCGTCGAGCCGACCCTCGGCACGATGACTCTCGGCACGATCCAGGTGAACGGCCTGCTGACAGCGGCAAATTTCCCGACCAACGACGGCACGATCAACATCGCGAGCGGCGCGACTCTCAGCACCAGCAACGCATCGTTGACGAATGAGGCGACCGGGATTATTCAAGCAAGCGGAACGGTCGACCTCGGCAGCGGCAGCTTCAATAACAGCGGTAGCGCCACATTCAACGGGGCCTACAGCGTGCCCACTACGACCGTATCGGCAGGGGCGGTAACGTTCAACGGAACGGCGAGCACGGGTACGCTCGCGCTTTCAGGGGGCGCCGTGGACGGCACCGGGAGCCTCACCGTCACGACTGATTACAACCAGACGGGCGGGAGCCTCGGCACGACATTTACCGACCTGGCGCTCACGAAGAGCGGTAACTTCAACGTGGGCGGCTTCACCGCGACCAACTCAGTGCGCCTTACATCAACGGGGGCTATCACGTTGAACGGCGCGGTAAGCGCTGCTGGCGCCGGCGATGCCGTGGTTCTGGCGGGGACCGGTTTCACCAACAACGTCGGTGCATCTGCCCTGTCTACGCCCAACGGCCGCTGGCTGGTGTACTCAACCGACCCGTCTGCCGTCGGGGAAGGCCGGGGCGGGTTGATCTACGATTTCAAGCAATATAACGCCACCTACGGCGTGACACCGGTCGCGTCGGCGTCGGGCAACGGCTTCCTCTACAGCGTTGCCCCGGCTATCACGCCCCGCTTGACCGGGACGACCAGCAAGGTCTACGACGGAACGACTACGGCTTCTCTTGCGCCCGCCCATTACGCGACGACGGGAGCCATCGACGGTGACACCGTTACCCTCAGCAATCCGGCAACCGGTGCCTACGCCGATAAGAACGTCGGTACCGGCAAGAGCGTCTCGGCCACCGTGGCGATAGCCAGCGCCAGCGATGGGGCGGCCGCTGTATATGGGTATCAGTTGTCCAGCACCACCGCCAGCGGCAATATCGGCGACCTCACGCCGGCCACGCTGGCCTATCTGGCGAACACAGCGAGCCGCGAGCGGGGTGATCCGAACCCGGTCTTTGGCGGCGCGGTGTCGGGTTTCGTGGGGGGCGAGACACTCGCTACCGCAACCACCGGTACGCCCAGCTTCACCAGCCCAGCGACTCAATCTTCGGTCGAGGGCCAATACGCGATCAACGGCAGCGGTCTGACAGCGCTGAACGGCAACTACACGTTCGTGCAGGCGCCGGCCAACACGACGGCGCTGACGGTCACGGCGCCCGTGAACTTCAGCTGGACGTCTAATACCGGCGGGGCATGGGAGAGCGGGCCGAATTGGAACAAGGGCTTTGCGCCAGTGGACGGGGCGGTTGTGACGATTCCTGACCTGGGCCCGGCGGGTCCTTCGGCAATCATCACCTACTCGAGCGCGACCACGAACGTGAAGACCCTGACGAGCTTCGAGGGTTTGGCAATCGCGGGCGGCACCCTGAACCTGGGGACCGGAGGGGTGGAGCTTTCGACCTTCCAGGTGGGCGCGCCGGTTACACTGACCGGAGGCACGCTCGGCATCAATTCCGGGGCGGCCCTGTCAGTCAGCAACCTCAGTATTAACGGCGGCATGCTGCACGGTACCGGCACGATCATCGGAAACGTCAACAACGTGGCGGGAACCGTAGCACCTGGCATGTCGGCCGGGGTGTTGACGATCAACGGCAACTACATGCAAGGATCCGGCGGCACGCTGGCCGTTGAGCTCGGCGGCACGGCGGCCGGCACTCAGTATGATCGGCTGGTCGTTACCGGCAACTCGACGCTCGGCGGCACGCTGAGCGCCACGCTCGTCAACGGCTTCGTTCCCGCAAACGCCGAGGCGTTCACGATCGTCCAGAGCGGCGGCACGGTGAACGGGACCTTCGCGGCCACCAACTTGCCGTCCACGCCATCGTTCTCAACTAACTACCTTGTGTCGAGCGTTAACGTCACCACGGGGGGGGCGCTCGTGCCACTGCTCGCCGTGGTTGATACGACCACCCAGATCGTGGTGGTGGCGACCGACCAGAGCACCACTTCCCCAGCGACCACGGCGCCACCTCCCGACGAGAAAAAGGATAAAGAAAAGGGCGTCCAGAAGAAGCCGATGTGCACCGGCGGCTCTTCAGGTGGTGGCGGCGGCGGAGTCGCGGTGACCGGCGGCGGGGGTCGCTGCACGACGCGTGGATGCACTTAAGGGCATTGAACGGTCGGCAGTGACCAGTGAGTGGCAGAACCGCTGCAATACACTGGGTTCTCCTGTAATTTCCCTGTTACCCGTCCGCTATTTCCGCATTCTTGCCTCGTGATCAGCTTTCGGCGAGGCTTTGACCTCGCCAATAGCTCCTGTATAATCCGCGCCTTCATGATTTCGGCCCAGGGCCGGAATCATCATCCTTGCCTCACCGCGTGCACCTTGCGGGAGGCTTGGGGATCCTGGGATCAGGAGCCCTTAACCCAGAAGGAGACGTGCCGATGCGGCATTACGAGATCGTTTTCATCGTCCATCCGGACCAGAGCGAGCAGGTCCCGGGCATGATCGAGCGCTACCGCCAGATGGTCACGGGCCGGAGCGGGAAAATCCACCGGCTGGAAGACTGGGGCCGGCGCCAGCTTGCCTTTCCGATCCAGAAGGTCCACAAGGCGCACTACGTGCTGATGAACGTCGAGTGCGACGGCGAGGCGCTGGATGAGCTCGATCACGCCTTCAAGTTCAACGATGCCGTGCTGCGCCACCTCATCGTCAAGATGGGTGAAGCGGTGACGGCGCCCTCGCCGATGATGAAGGAAGAGAAGTCGAGATCGTTGACGCCCGCTACCGAGGAAGGCCCCAAACCGGCACCGGTTGTGGAAGAGGCGGCAGCTCAAACTTGACGAACGAGGTCGCGCTCAGCGGAGAACTGACCGCCGTCGAGCCGCTGCGCTACACGCCCGCCGGCATCCCGCTGCTCAGTTTCCGCCTGCTGCACCGGTCGCAGCAGACGGAGGCGGGACTTAAGCGCCAGGTCGAATGCGAGGTGAGCGGAGTGGCAATGGCTGAGGTGGCGGTGGCGATGTCCCGTCTCAAGCCGGGGCAGGCGGCGCGGGTGAAGGGGTTCATCAACCGCAAGAACCGGATGAGTGCGCAGTTGATTTTCCATGCTACGGAAGCACAGGCGATAAAGGAATAGTCATGGCTATGGCAAGACAGGGCATGTCGAGAGGGGGAAGGGGCAGGGGCAAAGGCAAGGGCAAGTTCGCGAAGGGCAAGGGCAAGGACACGCGCGGCGGCCGCGGGCAATTGTTCCGGCGCAGGCGGTTCTGCCGCTTCACGGCCGAGAAGGTCAAGGAGATCGACTACAAGGACATCGGAGTTCTCAAGGAATTCATCAACGAGAACGGCAAGATCATCCCGGCGCGCATCACCGGCACCAAGGCGCACTACCAGCGCCAGTTGAGCGTTGCGATCCAGCGCGCGCGTTTTCTCGCGCTGCTGCCGTACACGGACCTCCACTAAAACAGTTTGCAGTTTGCAGTGGACAGTTTGCAGCGACTTGCAACTGCCAACTGCCAACTGATAACTGCGAACTGTCCGGAAGGAACTGACATGCAAGTGATCCTGCTCGAAAAAATCGTGAACCTGGGAAGCCTTGGCGACGTCGTCAAGGTAAAGGACGGGTTCGCCCGCAACTACCTGATTCCGCATGGGAAAGCCAAACGCGCCACACCCGGGAACGTCGCCGAGTTTGAACAGCGCCGCGCCGGGCTGGAGCAGGCGCAGGCAGACGCGCTGGCAAAGGCCCAGGAAAAGGCCGCGAAGCTCGACGGCCTGATGTTGCAGATTACGCAGAAGGCGGGGGCGGACGGCAAGCTCTTCGGCTCCGTCACCAACGTGGATGTCTCGGAAGCGCTCAAGGCTCACGGCTTCGATATCCCGAAAGCCGCGATCCGCATGCCCCAGGGGCCGCTGAAAATGGTCGGCGACCACCCGCTCAAGATCGCACTGCACGCCGATGTGGTGGTCACGGTGACCGTCTCCGTGCTGGGTGAGCAGTAGCGCACCGAAGGGTGGAATAGGGCCCCTGGTTCACCGGGGATCTGACCCAAGGAGGGCGCGTCGGCGCGTTGAGCAGGGGCCCCGCTTTCGGGGATGCGACCAAGGAGGGCGCGTCGAAACGTTGAGCAGGGGCCCCGCTTGCGGGGATGCGACCGTGGAGACGCGCAAAGCAGCCGACCGCACAGATCTGGATTCTTGCCACCAACCGTTCGGAGGCTGCGCGCAGGCGGCCGACGCGATGCGCCGACATACTTGCCGATGACGATTCAGAGGCCGCGCGGTGGACGTTGAGCGGTCATCCACGAAACGTGATCATGATTAGCCGCTAATTACAAAGATATTTTTTCGCGCGCAAAAAAAGGGCTGGCATCGGCCCTTTTTTTTATGTAAATTTCATTTGTATCGCGCGGCTTCAGCGCGATGATCTCCCCCAGGCACAGAACGCGCACCAGCGAGACAGCGGCGGCACGCGGCATGGCTCAGGCCCAGGTCACCTCGATCGTCAAGGACGCCCAGCTCGAGGCCGCGCGGGTCCCGCCCCAGTCGATCGAGGCCGAGCAGTCGGTGCTGGGAGGGCTGCTGCTCGATAACACGGCCTGGGACAGGGTCGCCGATCTCGTCACCGAGCAGGACTTCTACCGCGCCGATCACCGGCTGATTTACCAGCATATTGGCGCGCTCATCGAGCACGGCAAGCCCGCCGACACGCTGACCGTGGCCGAAAGCCTCGAGCGCAGCGGCAAGCTTGACGAGATCGGGGGGCATGCCTACCTCGCCTCGCTCTCATTGAATACCCCGAGCGCGGCCAACATCCGCCGCTATGCCGAGATCGTGCGCGAGCGCTCCGTCATGCGCCACCTGGCCGCGGTCGGCACCGAGATCGCCGATTCCGCCTACAGCGCGACGGGCAGGACCGCGGGGGAGCTGCTCGACTACGCCGAGGGACGCGTGTTCGAGATCGCGGAAGCAAGCAGCCGCGGCAAGCAGGGCTTTCTCGGGATAGACGAGCTTGCCGCACGGGTCGTCACCCGCATGGACGAGCTGTATCACTCGGAGAATGCGAGCGATATCACCGGCATCCCGACCGGCTTCACCGACCTCGACCAGAAGACCGCGGGGCTGCAGCCCGGCGATCTCATCATCGTCGCCGGCAGGCCCTCGATGGGGAAGACCTCGCTCGCATTGAACATCGCGGAATACGTCGGCATCGATTACGGCCTGCCGGTCGCCGTCTACAGCATGGAGATGAGCGGCGAGCAGGTGGCGATGCGGCTGCTGGGCTCGATCGCGCGCGTGAGCCAGCACAAGATCCGCACCGGCCGCGTGGAGGAGAACGACTGGTCCAACGTGACCGCCGGCCTCGCCAAGCTGCAGAACGCCAACATCTACATTGACGAGAGCGGGACGCTCAATCCGCTGGAGCTGCGCGCGCGGGCGCGCCGGCTCTACCGGCAGTGCGGAAAGCTGGGGCTGATCGTCGTGGACTACCTGCAGCTCATGTCGGCGTCCCGCGCCGACAGCGAGAACCGGGCGACGGAGCTCTCGGAAATCTCACGGTCCTTGAAGGCGCTTGCCAAGGAGCTGCACGTTCCCATTGTTGCACTGTCCCAGTTGAATCGCGGCGTCGAGTCGCGCACCGACCGGCGCCCGCTGATGTCGGACCTGCGCGAATCGGGGGCGATCGAGCAGGATTCTGACCTGATACTCTTCATCTATCGCGACGAGGTCTACCGCCCGGACTCACCGGACAAGGGCATCGCGGAAATTATCATCGGCAAGCAGCGCAACGGGCCGATCGGCACGGTGAAGCTCACGTTCCGGGGCGAGTTCACACGCTTCGAGAACTACGCCAATCCCGACCGCGTCTAACGAAGCAGTTCCAAGTTCCAAGTTCCAAGTTCCAAGTTCCAAGTTCCAAGTTCCAAGTTCTAAGTTCCAAGTTCCAAATTCAAAGTTCCAGTTTCAGTATCAAACCTGAAACCTGAAACCTGGAACCGCCCTATAGGGCTTCGGCGGCGTAATCCGCGAGGCGCGAGCGCTCCCCGCGCGTCAATGTGACGTGCCCGCTGTGGGACCAGCCTTTCATGCGGTCCACCACGTAGGTGAGCCCCGAGCTGCCCTCGTTGAGGTAGGGCGTGTCGATCTGCGCGATGTTGCCGAGGCATACCACCTTGGTGCCGGGGCCCGCCCGCGTGATGAGCGTCTTCATCTGCTTCGGCGTCAGGTTCTGCGCCTCGTCGATGATCAGGTACTTGTGGATGAAGGTGCGCCCGCGCATGAAGTTGAGCGACTTGACCTTGATGCGCGAGCGAATGAGATCCCGGGTGGCCGCCCGTCCCCATTCGCCGGCTTCGTCGTCGGTCTTGTTCAGGACGTCGAGGTTGTCCTCGAGCGCCCCCATCCACGGATTCATCTTCTCCTCCTCGGTTCCGGGCAGAAAGCCGATGTCCTCTCCAACCGGCACCGTAACCCGCGTCATGATGATCTCGGTGTAGTGCTTCTGCTCCAGCGTCTGCATCAGGCCGGCGGCGAGCGTGAGCAGCGTCTTGCCGGTGCCGGCCTGGCCGAGCAGCGTCACGAAGTCGATCTGCGGGTTCATCAGGACGTTGAGCGCGAAATTCTGCTCGCGGTTGCGCGCGGTGATGCCCCACACGTTGTGGCGCTGGCCCGCGTAGTCGCGCAGCGTCGTGAGGACCGCGGTCTTGCCGCTCACCTCCCGGACCTGGGCGTGGAACGGGCGGTCGGCCTCGAGGTAGACGAACTCGTTCACCATCAGCTGCGGGCACAGCGGGCCGCGCACGCGATAAAAGGTATGCCCGGATTGCTGCCACGATTCCATCTCCCGGCCGTGGCTGTCCCAGAAGTCCTCCGGCAGCTCGCGCGAGCCGGTGTAGAGGAGATCGGTGTCCTCGAGCACCTTGTCGTTGAAGTAGTCCTCCGCCGCCAGACCCAGCGCGCGCGCCTTGATGCGCATGTTGATGCCTTTCGACACCAGGATCACCGGGCGCTTGGGGTGCAGCTCCTGCAGGTACTTGACCACCGCGAGGACCTGGTTGTCGGACTTGCCGCTGGCAAGGCGGACCGGGATGTCCCCGTTGATGGCTTCGGTCTGCAGGAACAGGCGCCCGGTGGCGGTCTTGTCACCATGGACCTCGAGGGCGATGCCCGCGGCGATGGCTTGATCCCAGCGGGTAATCATCTCGTCAAGGTAGCGGCTCACCTGGCGCGCGTT
>JBGQGU010000004.1:0-22809 GCA_041497655.1 Gammaproteobacteria bacterium | reverse complement strand
GTGTGCGAGTGGAGGTTGTTCTCACCGCCCTCGCGGATCGCCTTGACCGCGGCGAACATGATGTCGCTGCGGCACAGCCATACTTTCGCGTTCGGGCCCTTGAATTCGGGCGTCTGGTAGCGGAAGACCTTGGCCTCTTTCGCCCGCTCCGCGTTCTTGCGCTCGCTCATGTCAGGCTCCTCTCGCGGCACCCGGCGCACCGGTTCCGTTAGCGGATTGTAGCCGAACCCGATTGGCGTCCATTGGTGATAAAATTTCCACCCACTACGCTTTCTTCAGTCATGGCGCTCTCTCCTCTCACTGCGCTCTCCCCACTCGACGGCCGCTATCACAACAGAGTCGCCGTGCTGCGCGATATCTTCAGCGAGCTCGCGCTCATACGGCTGCGGGTGCGGATCGAGGTCGAGTGGCTGAAAACGCTCGCCGCCGAGCCTTCGATCAAGGAGGTGCCGCCGTTCTCGCCGCCCACCCTCGCCCAGCTCGACGAGGTGGCTGCGAAGTTCTCGGAGGCCGACGGCGAGTCGGTTAAGAGCACGGAGGCGAGGATCAATCACGACGTGAAGGCGGTCGAGTTCTTCCTGCGCGAGAAGCTCGCCGGCAACCGGGAAGTCATGAAGGTCGCGGAGTTCTTCCACTTCGCCTGCACCTCGGAGGACATCAACAACCTCGCGCACGCGCTGATGCTGAAGCGCGCCCGCGACCAGGTCCTGCTGCCGGCGCTCGACCACGTCATCGAGAAGCTGGCGGGGCTCGCCAACGAGCTGGCCGGTTGCGCGATGCTCGCGCGCACCCACGGCCAGCCGGCGAGCCCGACCACCTTGGGTAAGGAGCTCGTCATTGTCGCCCATCGCCTGCTGAGGGCGCGGGAGCGCGTTGCTGGCGTCAAGCTCACCGGCAAGTTCAACGGCGCAGTCGGCAACTACAACGCGCATATCGCCGCCTACCCCGGCGTGGACTGGGAAAAAATCGCGCGCGGCATGGTCGAGCGCCTGGGCCTGGAGTTCAACCCGTACACCACCCAGATCGAGCCCCACGACTCGGTCGCCGAGCTGTTCGACGCGTTCGCCCACGTCAACACCATACTCATCGATTTCGATCGCGACGTCTGGGGCTACATCTCGCTCGGCTACTTCCGGCAGAAGGCGAAACCGGACGAGGTCGGCTCCTCCACCATGCCGCACAAGGTGAACCCGATCGACTTCGAGAATTCGGAGGGCAATCTCGGCGTCGCCAACGCGCTGCTGCGGCACATGAGCGAAAAGCTGCCGGTATCGCGCTGGCAACGCGACCTCACCGACTCCACCGTGCTGCGCAACATGGGGGTGGCGCTGGGCCACGCCCTGCTCGGTTACGACTCGTGCCGCAGGGGCCTCAACCAGCTCGATGCCGACCGTGGGCGCATGGCCGCGGACCTCGACGGGAGCTGGGAAGTGCTCGCCGAGCCGATCCAGACCGTGATGCGGCGCCACGGCATCACCGACGCCTACGAGAAGTTGAAGGAGCTGACGCGCGGCAAGGGCGGCATCACGCGCGACACGCTGCACGCCTTCATCAAGGGCCTCGCCATTCCGGAGGCGGACAAGCAACGGCTGCTCGCGCTGACGCCCGCGACCTACATCGGCAAGGCCGTCGAGCTGGCGAAGCGCATTTAGCCGCTCAGTCCGCAGTGTTAAGTTTTGAGTCTTTAGTTTTGAGTTAGATCCGATTTGCTTTCAACTCAACACTAAACACTCAGCACTCAACATTGGTTTCTCCGTGGCACGCGTTCCCCTGCTCGACGAGCACGCCGGTCCCGACGTCGCCGCGGTCGTCGCGAAGATCCGGGGGAAGCGCGGCGGCCGGCTGCTGAATCTCTACCGCGCGCTGCTGCACGCGCCCGGGCTCGCCTCCGCCTGGCTCGATTTCAACAACGCGGTGCGCTACCAGACCGGTCTCGGCGACCGTGTGCGGGAGCTCATCATCATGCGCGTCGCGGCCCTCAACGGCGCCGATTATGTCTTCGATATCCATCAGTCGCGCTACGCGGAGCCGGCCGGCGTCACTCGCGTGCAGGTCGAAGCCCTGCGCGACTGGCGCAAGTCGGGACTGTTTGGCCCGGAGGAGAGCGCGCTGCTCGCTTACGCGGACGCAATGACCCGGGATGTGGCGGTGCCGGACGCCGTGTTCAAGGGACTGCGGGCGCACTTCAGCGAGCGCGCGGTCGTGGAGCTCACGGTGCTGATCGCCGCCTACAACATGCACACTCGCGTTCTCAGGGCACTCGATATTGACCCTGAGAACGCGTGACTCGTTGCTCGTTGCTCGTTGCTCGTATAAATACAAACCACGATGAAAACAAACAAGAGACGAGGCACGAGAAACGAGAGACGAGTAACGAGTGACGGACGACGACCGGTGGTCGTCGTCGAGGACGACCCCTTCCCGCGGCTAATCCAGGTGATACTGGACCCCGACACGCCCGCCGCGCGCGTCGCCGCCTTCCGTCATTTCTTCGCGCACGAGCTGCCGGATTTCACCGGATGGTGCGAGCGCCTGCGTGCGCGGCTCAAACGCCTCCATCCCGCCGAGGTGCGGCTGGTTCCGGACCAGGCCGGGCTGCTTGCCCGACTGGCCGGCGCCACCGCTGTGGTCACGGAATCGCTCACCGTGGGTAAACAGGAGATCGCCGCGGCAGGTGGAACGCTGCGCATCGTCCAGAAGTACGGCACTGTGCTGTCGGGCATCGATACCGCCGCCTGCGGCCGAGCCGGCATCCGGGTGCTCACCTTGCGGCGCCGCGCCAATATCTCCTGCGCCGAGCACGCGCTCGGCCTGATGCTGGCGCTCGCCCGCAAGATCCACGAGACCGCCGGCCTCATCAGCACGGAGCAATTGCAGGCGGCCGGATATGCGCCCACGCAATTCGACCGCGCGCACACGGCAAACGCGAACTGGGCGCGCATCACGGGCACGCGCAACCTCTACGGCAGGCAGCTCGGCATCGTCGGCTTCGGCGAAATCGGGCGCGAGGTGGCGCTCCGCGCCGCGGCATTCGGCATGCGCATCGTCTATACCCAGCGCCGCCAGCTCCCGGCCCGGGAAGAAAAACGCTACCGGGCGGCTTATATCCCGCTCGAGGACCTGCTGGCGAACAGCGACTTTGTCAGCCTGCACCTGCCGTTCAACGATGCCACGCGCGGCATCATAGGCCGGCGCGAGCTCGGCTTGCTCAAGCCCGGCGCGATCCTGGTCAACGTATCGCGCCCCCCGCTGGTGGACCGCGAAGCGCTGCTCGATGCACTGCGCGCCGGACGGCTGGGCGGGTTCGGCCTCGATCCCCATTACGACGCGCCGGGTCGCGCCGACGACCCATTGCTCGGGTTCCGCAACGTGATCGTCACGCCGCATCTTGCGGCAGCGCCGCGCTACAATTCGCTGAATGACTTCGAAGAGCTGCTGCTCGGCATCGACCAGGCACTGGCTTGAATAGGGATGAGAGATGAGGGATGAGGGATGAGAAATAAACCAAGAAACACCTTTGGGCTCTTCTTGGCGTGCTTGGCGTCTTGGCGGTTCATTTTCTGTTTTGGTTTCGTCGGCGTCCTTGGCGGTGAGGGGGAAGTTTTTGCCGCTGCATACCCGGAGCGGCCGATTCGTTTCGTGGTCCCGTTCCCGCCGGGAACGACCACAGACGTCGTGGCGCGGCTCGTCGCGCAGCGCGGCGGGGACCGGCTCGGGCAGCCGATCGTGGTGGACAACCGCTCCGGCGCGAGCGGCACGATCGGGGTGGAAACGGTGGCGCGCGCCGCGCCCGACGGCTACACGTGGGGGCTCGGCACGACGACCACCCACGCGCTGGCCCACATCCTCAGCCCGAAGCTCGCCTACGACCCGGTCCGGGACTTCGCGCCGGTCGCACTGCTCGGCGACTCGCCCTACTTCCTGACCACCAACCCCGCGCTGCCGGCGTCCAACATGAAGGAATTCATCGCCTACGCACGCGCCAACCCGGGCAAGCTGCATTACGCTTCCGTCGGCAACTTCAGCGTCGCGCACCTCTCCGGCGAGCTGCTCAAGAAAGCGGCGGGGATCGACATGGTGCACGTGCCTTACAAGGGGTCCACGCTGGCGCTGATCGATCTGCTGGCCGGCCGCATCCAGCTGAACATTAGCACCATCGCCGCCTCGCTGCCGCAGGTCAAGGCCGGCAAGCTGCGCGCGCTCGCGGTCACCAGTCAGAAACGCGTCTCGGCGCTGCCCCAGACCCCGACTGTCGCGGAATCGGGGTTTCCCGGCTACCAGGCCTCGCTATGGGTGGGCCTGTTCGTGCCTGCACGCACACCCGGGACGGTGGTCGGACTGCTCAACCGGGAGCTGAACTCCGTCCTGGGTTCGGCCGAGATGCGCGAGGCGCTGGCCGACCAGGCGTTCGAGCCCGGCGCCCTCGCGCCCGAGGCCTTCGCCAGGCTGATCCGGGAAGAAACCGCGCGCTGGCGCAAAGTGATCAAGGAGGCAGGCCTCAAGCCCGACTGAGTAGCCGGGCTTTCGTCAAAGGCGTGAGTCGTGATTCGTGAGTCGTGAGTCGTGATTCGAGCCCCCCTACAACCTGACCCTTCCCTCAAGCTCGTGGACACAAAGCGGGCTTAAGGTCGAATCACAAATCACGATTCACAAATCACGCTTTTGGTTTCTTGACGGTGCCGAGTTCGGCCCAGATCCTCAGCTCCTCGGGCATGGGCGGCGGCGCGCCGGTGTAGCCCAGCTCCGCCACCACCGCCGAGTTCTTGACCCGCCTGCCCTCGTCCAGGAACAGTCCCTTCACGTAGGCGTGGGCGCACAACACCCCGCCCGATTCGAAGCGCTGCTCCACGTATGCGTACTTCTCGTCCCAGGTCGCAATCCGCGTGACAAGATCAAACTTCTGGAACGGCGCGAGCGGGCGGATGAAGTTGATCTCCGCCGCGCCGAGGGCGGCTCCCCAGCGCTTGCGCAGGATCACCCGCAGCAGCCCGCTTTGCGCGGCGAGATGCACGCGCCCCAGGTCCATGAACGAAAGGTAGCGTCCGTTGTTCATGTGAAAGTTGATGTCGCAGTCGTTGGGCAGCACGCGGAAGCCGACGCGCGACTCCTCGAGCGGCCCCTTGCGCGGCAGCCCGATCAGGCGGAACAGCAGGACAAACAACCGCAGGTAGAGGTTCACAATAGACAGGATTTACAAGATTTACAGGATTAACGAAAACGAAAGAAGTTCAGATTTTCCTGTTTGAATCTTGTTAATCCTGTTAATCCTGTCTATTTGGTCTTTACGAGCGAAAGCGGTGGCGGAAGTACCCGACGACGCCGGGCAAGATTGAAACCAGCACAATGACGACGATCACCAGCGTCAGGTTCTGCTTCACCATCGGCACGTTGCCGAAGTAGTAGCCGGCGTAGGCGAGCAAACCGACCCAGGCGACGCTGCCCGAGAAGCTGAAGAACAGGAAGCGCGGGTACTGCATGCGCCCGATGCCGGCCACGAACGGGGCGAATGTGCGGATGATCGGCATGAAGCGCGCGAAGAACACCGTCTTCGCCCCGTAGCGGTCGTAGAAGCGCTGCGTGCGTTGGAGATGCTCCGGGTCGAGGAGCCTCGAGCCTTCGCGCGTGAATACGCGCGGCCCGACGTAGCGCCCGATCCAGTAATTGGTGTTGTCCCCCAGGAACGAGGCAGTGGCGAGCGCGGCGAACAGCCCGTGTATGGTCATGTCGCCCGCCGCGGCAAGCGTCCCGGCCACGAACAGCAGCGAATCCCCCGGCAGGAACGGCGTCACCACCAGCCCGGTCTCGCAGAACACGATGGCGAACAGGATCGCGTAGATCCACGGCCCGTAGTTCGCCACCAGCCACTGCAGGTGACGGTCGAGGTGGAGGACGATGTCGAAGAATGCGGTTACGATGTCCACGATCAACGCCGCTTAATGCTCAACAACACGCCACCGTCGTCGCTCCCGCGGAGGCGGGAGTCCAGGCGAACCCCGCTACAAGATTGATTCCATCCCTGGGTTCCCGCCTTCGCGGGAACGACGGTTCGACGGCGCCCCCCCTGTAGTCTAGATCACCGCGCCGGACTCGCCGGGCTTCTTCTGGACTTCGGGACGGGCGAGGTCCTCGCGCGAAACGCCGAGATACATCACGATCGGGCTCGCCACCAGCACCGAGGAGTAGATGCCGAAGAGAATGCCGATGGTGAGCGCGAGCGCGAAGTAGAACAGCGTCTCGCCGCCGAAGATCAGCATCGCGCACACCATGAGCTGGGTGCAGCCGTGGGTGATGATGGTGCGGGACATGGTGGCCGTAATCGCGTGGTCGAGGACCTGTGCCACCGTCAGGTTGCGCATCCTGCGGTTGCGGAAGACCTCGCGCACCCGGTCGAATACCACCACCGACTCGTTCACCGAGTAGCCGAGTATCGCCAGCACCGCGGCCAGCACCGGCAGCGAGAACTCCCACTGGAAAATCGAGAAGAAGCCGACGATGATCACGGTGTCATGGAGATTCGCGATGATCGTCGCAACACCGAACTTCCACTCGAATCTGAATGCGAGATAGGCGACGATCCCCAGCGACACGAATAGCAGCGCCAGAGCGCCGTTTTCGAGCAGCTCGCGTCCCACCTGCGGCCCGACGAACTCGACGCGGCGCATCTCGACCCGCGTATTGTCTTTTCTCAACTCCTGCATCACCTGCTCCGAGAGCTTGGCGCTGCTCACCCCCTGCTTCAGGGGAAGCCGGATCAGCACGTCGCGCGAGGTTCCGAAGTTCTGCACCGAGGCATCGGTAAAGCCGAGCCGCGACATGGACTCGCGGATCCTGCCGAGATCCGCCGCCTGCGAGTAAGCCACCACCATCACCGTGCCGCCGGTGAAGTCCACGCCGAGGTTGAGCCCCCGGGTGGCGAGCGAGCCCACCGCGATCAGGAACGTGGCGAGCGAGATCACGTTGAAGATCAGCGCGTGGCGCATGAACGGGATGTCGCGCTTGATCCTGAACCATTCCATGGCTACGCTCCCGCTCCTTCCGCCGTCTTCCGTCTGCCTTCTGCTTTCATACTTTGGTTGCCGCCTGCGGCCGCCAGATCTGGCCGATCGAGATCTTTTCCAGCCTGCGCTGGCCGCCATAGTAGAGATTGACCAGGGCTCGCGAGACCATTACCGCGCTGAATTGGGAGGTGAGTATCCCCAGGCACAGCACCACCGCGAAACCCTTGACCGGGCCGGAACCCAGCAGGAACAGGAAGACCCCCGCGATCAGGGTGGTGAGATTGGAGTCCAGGATCGTCCCCCACGCCCGGTCATAGCCGGCGTGGATCGCCGCCTGCGGCGTGTTGCCGTTGCGCAGCTCCTCGCGGATGCGCTCGTTGATGAGCACGTTAGCGTCGATCGCCATGCCGATGGTGAGGGCGATGCCGGCCATGCCGGGCAGCGTCAGCGTCGCCTGGAGCATCGAGAGCAGCGCGACCAGGAACAGGACGTTGGAGACGAGCGCGATGATGGAGAACACCCCGACCAGCATGTAGTAGGCGATCATGAACACCGCGATCGTCGCGAAGCCGTACCAGGTGGAGTGGAAGCCGATGCGGATGTTCTCCGCTCCGAGCGAGGGTCCGACCGTGCGCTCCTCGATGATCTCCATCGGCGCGGCGAGCGCGCCGGCACGCAGCAAGAGCGCAACGTCGTGCGCCTCCTGCGTCGTCATGCGCCCGCTGATTTGCACGCGGCCGCCCGGGATCTCGCTGCGGATCACGGGAGCCGTGACCACCTCGCCCTTGCCCTTTTCGAACAGCAGGATCGCCATGCGCTTGCCCACGTTCTCGCGCGTGACTTGCTGGAAGATGCGGGCGCCGGCGCCATCGAGGTTGATGTGCACCGCCGGCTCGCCGGTCTGATTGTCGAAGCCGGGCTGCGCGTCGTTGATGCGGTCGCCGGTCAGCACCACCTGCTTCCTCACCAGGACCGGCGCGCCGCCGCGCTCCACGTAGAGCTCGTCGCCGAAGGGTATCTGCCCCGCCAGCGCCGCCTGCATCACCGCCGGGTTGCCGGTGGCCTCGTCATCCACCATCCGCACTTCCAGCGTCGCCGTGCGGCCGAGGATGTCCTTCGCCTTGGCGGTGTCCTGCACTCCCGGCAGCTGCACCACCACGCGGTCCGCGCCCTGCTGCTGGATGATGGGCTCGGCCACGCCCAGCTCGTTGACGCGGTTGCGCATCGTCGTGATGTTCTGCTGCAGCGCGAAGTCCTGGGTTTTCTTCTGCGCTTCGGGCTTCAGCGTGGCGCTGATGCGAAATTCGCCCGCGTCATCGACGGTCTTGAGGTCGAGATCGGGAAGGGAGCGCGAGATTTCCTGCAGCCCCTTCTCGCGCATCGGCTGCTCGCGGAAGCGCACCGTTATCGCCTGTCCTTCGCGCGCCACGCCGGAGTACTGGATCCGCTTCTCGCGCAGGTTGCTGCGGACGTCGTTGAGGGTTGCTTCCATCTTCTTGGCGATCGCCGCCTTCATGTCCACCTGCAGCAGGAAGTACACGCCGCCGCGAAGATCGAGCCCCAGGTACATCGGCAGCGCGCCGATCGAAGCAAGCCAGCGCGGGCTGTTGGAGAGCAGGTTCAGCGCGACGACGTAGTCCTCCCCGAGCTGCGACTGCAGCAGGTCCTTGGCCTTGAGCTGGGCGTCGGTGTCGGCGAAGCGCGCCTTGACGCTCGCCGCGTCCAGGAACAGCCCGGTGGCGGCGACGTTGCCCTTCTTGAGGATGTCTTCGACGCGGCCCAAAAGCGTGCTGTCGGCCTTGAGCGTCACCCGGTGCGGCTGGACCTGCACCGCCGGCACCTCGCCGAAGAAGTTGGGCAGCGTGTAGAGCAGTCCCACCACCAGCGCGCCGGCGATGAGGAGGTACTGCCAGAGAGAGTAGCGATTCATGGAATGGCGTGAGTCGTGATTCGTAAGTCGTGAGTCGAAAACCTCAGTTCGGATCCTGCCGGGGAAATCGAATCACGAATCACGATTCACGAATCACTAGATATTCTTGATGGTGCCCTTCGGGAGCACCAGCTGCACCGACGGGCGCTGAACCTGGACCTCGATCTTGTCCGCGATCTCGAGCGTCACGTAGTTCTCATTGATCTTGCTGATGCGGCCGAGCATGCCGCCCGCGGCGACCACCTCGTCCCCTTTTTGCAGCGCTTCGATCAGCGTTTTGTGTTCCTTCGCGCGCTTCATTTGCGGGCGGATCATCAGGAAATAGAGCACCGCGAACATCAGCACGATCAGGATGATGCTCTCGTAGCCGCCGCCCGGCGCGGCGGCGCCGGAACCCTGGGCCCAGGCTGGATTGATCAACATACTGTCTCCGTGTTTCTGGCGGGCGCGGAAGCACCCTGAAAAATGGCGAATTTTACTACGATTTTGCTTTAGCAGCCTGTCACGGCGTTAAGTCCGACAGTCTGCTGGGCCTGCTTGAATTCCGGGAGGAAATCGGCGAGCCGGCGGCCCTCGATCGCGGCGCGCAGGTTGCGCATCAGTTCCTGGTAGTAATGGATGTTGTGCAACGTGTTGAGCCGCGCCCCCAGGATCTCGTTCACGCGCTGCAAGTGGTGCAGATACGCCCGGGTGAAGTTACGGCAGGTGTAGCAAGTGCACTCCTCGTCGAGCGGTTTGACCTCGTTCCGGTGCCGCGCGTTCCTCAACTTCACCACGCCGCGGCGGGTGTAAACCCAGCCGTTGCGCGCGTTGCGCGTGGGCAGGACGCAATCAAAGAGGTCGATGCCGGCCATGACCGCCGCCACGATGTCCAGCGGCGTGCCGACGCCCATCAGATAGCGCGGCCGGTCCGCGGGCAATTGCGGCGCGGTGTGCTCCAGCACCTGCAACATCTCCCGCTGGGTTTCCCCGACCGACAGCCCGCCGATGGCGTAGCCGTCGAAGCCGATGTCCTTCAGCCCGGCGAGCGACTCGTCGCGCAGCCGCTCATGCACCCCGCCCTGCACGATGCCGAAAAGCGCGTTGCCGTTGCCCTCGTGCGCGCGCCTGGAACGGGCGGCCCACCGCAGAGAAAGCCGCATCGAGTCGCGCGCATGGTCGTGTCCCGCCGGATAGGGCGTGCATTCATCGAACACCATGGCGATATCGGCAGCGAGCGCGCGCTGGATGCGCATCGACTCTTCGGGCGTGAGAAAGCACGGGTCGCCGTTTACCGGTGACCGGAACCTTACACCCGCCTCCGTGATTTTCCGCAGCGGGCCGAGGCTGTACACCTGGTAGCCGCCGGAGTCGGTGAGGATCGGGCCGTCCCAGCCCATGAAGCGATGCAGCCCGCCATGCGCCGCGATCACGTCGACCCCGGGCCGCAGCCACAGGTGAAACGCGTTGCCCAGCACGATCTGGGCGCCGACTTCCCGCAACTCACGCGGGCTCAGCGTCTTCACCGTTCCGTAGGTGCCAACCGGCATGAATGCCGGCGTGTCCACCACGCCGTGCGGGAGCGTGAGCTGCCCGCGCCGTGCGGCACGGTCGGTCGCCGTGACCGAAAACTGCATCAAGGATTAGCCGCCGATGAACGCCGATGGACGCCGATAGAATCCAATCAGCCACGGAAACACACCGAAACACACAGAATACAACACCACTGACTCCTTCGAGGTTAATACTGATTAGAACGCATCTCAAAACTCCCCTCTCCCCCAGTTGGGGGAGAGGTGCGCCGAAACGTTGAGCAGGGGCCCCATTCATGGGGATGCGACCGTGAAGGCGCACGTAAGCACGCGATCAATTGCGGCGCTGCAACCCCACTCCGGGGTCGCATCCACGCCAAAGGCGCGGAAATCCTGCTCCGCCCTCCGCGGGCGCAGGGTGAGGGGGCTGCATAGGGGATTCGTTTTTCCCTATGAAGATCGACGGTTTCTTTGCCCCTCACCCGAAGCCTCTCCCCACTGCTGCGGGGCGAGGGAGTATTTTTGAGACCACTTCTAGTACAATTTTGAGCCACAAATACGCGCGGCATTTCTTTATTCACTTGCCAAACCTGGAATCGGGTACTTCGGGCCCGCGACGAACGTATCGCCGTAGTAGAGCCGGTTATTCATCGCTTTTTCCTCTTGCGCCCCAAGCGTTGGTGGGCTCGTGCCGCGCGAATCAGGATATCGCGTAGCTCCTGCTTAAGCGATCGGCCATGCATTTTCGCCAGCAGCAGGAGCCGCGGCAGATCGTCGTCTTCGATATCAACAAGCACGTCCACATTGTTCTCCGGGCGTCGTTACCAGACCGCTTTCGGATAGTGCTTCCGTATCAACTGGTCGGACGTGACCAGCTCCGCGCTGTCGAGCGCCGCTTGTGCCACGATCAGCCGGTCGAAGACATCGCGCGTCCAGGTCAGGCCGAGCGCGCCTTCCGTGACCGTATCCATCGAGCGATCCTCGACCGCAAGACCCAGACGCCGCTTCAGGTCAGCGACGATCGTTCGCGGCGTCGCGGTGACCCGCCCGATCTCCTGGAGATACTGCATTTCCAGGAGAACCATTGGGCTCACCCCGATTCGCTCGTGGTTGATCAGGCTAGCGGCCCGCGCGCTGATGCGTTCGGTCTGGCCCGCGTAGAGCCAGAGCGCAACATGGGTGTCGAGGTAAACGCTCATTTCAAGCGTTTATCCCATTTCTTGCGCCACTTCGCCTCGTCGAAAGTCTTGACCCTTGCCAAGCGACCGGGATCACCAGCGATTACGCCGGGCCTTTTGACCAGGTTGGCGAGCTTGTCGCGCGGCTCGGCGGGCACGATGCGCACCTTTTTGCCGCGCAATTCGACTTCCACCGGAACGCCCTTCCTGATGACGTCATCAATGACGCGATAGAGGTCGGACCTGAGCTTGGTTGCCGTGATGGCCATGGGCGGGATCCCCGGTAATGATGCCCCCTATTCTAGCCCACCGCCGACACGTACGCAATGTAGGACATATACGTACGTTCAGTTGTCTTGGCGTTCTTGGCGGCCTTGGCGGTTAATTTTCGGCTCTTTCAATCAACATCGCGTCGCCGTAGCTGTAGAAACGATACTGTTGCTCGATCGCGTGGTGATACGCGCGGCGGATATTATCCATGCCGCCAAAGGCCGACACCAGCATCAGGAGCGTCGACCGGGGCAGGTGAAAGTTGGTGAGCAGGCGCTCGACCACGCGGAAGCGATAGCCGGGAAGAACGAAGAGCCGGGTCTCGCCGCGGCCGGCCTTCAGCTCGCCGCCGGCCGCCGCGCTCTCGAGCGCGCGCAGCGTCGTCGTGCCCGCCGCCAGCACCCGCCCGCCGCTCCCGCGCGCCCGGTTGATGGCGTCCACTGTCGTCTGCGGCACGTCATACCACTCGCCGTGCATCTCGTGCTGGCCGAGGTCCTGCGCGCGCACCGGCTGGAAGGTGCCGGCGCCCACGTGGAGCGTGAGAAAGGCGAGTAAAGCGCCCCGATCACGCAGCGCCTGCAACAACGCGGCGTCGAAATGCAGGCCCGCGGTCGGGGCTGCGACTGCACCGGGTTCGCGCGCATACACCGTCTGGTAGCGTTCCGCGTCGCCCTCCGCGGCGGGGCGCGCGATATACAGCGGCAACGGCACCGCTCCGTGGCGCTCGAGCAGCGCAAATACATCATCGCACCCCTCGAGGCGCAGGCGGTAGAACTCCCGCTCGCGCCCGAGCACGGTCGCCTCGACCGCATCGGCGAGCACGAGCGTGCTCCCCACGCGCGCAGGGTGGTTCGCGCCTATCTGCGCCAGGACCTCGTCGCGCCCCAGCACGCGCTCCACCATCACTTCGATCCGCCCGCCGGTTTTCTTGCGGCCGGCGAGCCGCGCCTTGATGACGCGCGTGTCGTTGAGCACCACGACATCGCCGGGTGCGACAAGGTCCACGATTTCGCGGAACTGCCGGTCGGATAACACGCCTGTTTTCCCGTCGAGATGCAACAGCCGGCTCGCGCAACGCTCGCCGGCGGGAAACTGCGCGATCAGCTCCTGCGGCAGCTTGTAATCGAAATCGTCGAGACGCATCCCGACGATTATACTTTTCAGGCGCGCGGTGCCGTTGCCGTCAGCGTTTCAACAATGCGCTGCCGTAAAGGCCGGTCGGCTTGATCAGGAGGATCAGCAGCATGATGGCAAACGGCGCCATCTGCGCCAGAGGCGCGTAGATGAGCGACCCCAGGGAGATGACCTGCCCGACGATGAAGGCGGACACGAGCGTGCCCTTGATGCTGCCCAGTCCGCCGATGATCACCACCATGAACACGAACGCGAGCACATCGAGCCCCATCTGGGGCTCGACCATGATGAGCGGAGCATGCAGTCCGCCAGCCAGCCCGGAGAGCGTGCCGGCGACGACGAACGTGATGGTGAAAAGCCGCGAGACATTGATCCCCAGGCCCTCCACGTGCTCCACGTTCTCGATGCCGGCGCGGATCGCCTTGCCGATGATGGTGCGGTTCAAAAAGAGCCAGATACCGGCATACACGAGACCGGCGAGGCCGATGACGATCAGGCGGTAGACCGGGACTTCGGTGCCGGCGATGTCGAGCTGGGTCATCATCGGAACGGAGACCGGACGCGGAACGACTCCCCAGAAGTATTTGATCACGCCGATGCCGCCGATCAGGATCCCGAAGGACGTGATCATGCTGAATGTGAGTTCCCGTTCGTAGATTCGCCGGAAAATCAACCGCTCCACGGCGAGGGCGGCAACGCCCGCAACCCCGCACCCCCCAAGCATGCCGAGCCAAACGTTGCCTGTCGCAAGGGTGAGTGAATAGGTGATGTACGCGCCGATCGAGTAATAAAGAAGCTGATCGAGACTGATGATGCGCATCAGGCCGAAGCACAGCGACAGCCCGATCGCCATCAGGAAGAAGATGCTGCCGATGCTCAGCCCAAAGATGACGCCCGGAATCAGCAGTTGCATGTCCATCACTTGCGCGCCTCTCCATGGGCAGCCGTCCCGGTCGCGCCCTTCTTCCGGAAGAGCAGCTTTTCCAGCAAGGGCTGCAGGGTGCCCCAGATGCCCTTTTCGCCGGCGAGCATGATGAAGACCAGCAGGAAACCGATGAAAAGCTCCCAGTTGCCGATCAGCTTGCTGATCATGTCCTTCATGCCGGTGTAGGCGAACGCGCCAACCAGGGGCCCGTAGAGCGTCCCGGTTCCGCCGAGTATCGTGACCACCACCGGGTCGGGGGCGCGGTGCGGGCTGGTGATTTCCGGGCTCACGAATCCCAGATAGACGGCGTACATTGCGCCGGCCAGGGCGGTCGTCGTATTGGCGATGATAAACGCGAGCAGCCGGACGCTGTAATTGCTGTAGCCGAGGAATTCAAGTTTGTCCTCGTTGATCTTGGTCGCGAGGCAGCAGGCGCCGTAGATCGAATCGTCGAGATACTTGTAGAACGCCCACACCGCCAGCGCAACCAGAAAAGCGAAGACGAAGAAATGGCTTGGTGTGGAGATGTCCAGCACGGGAGTGGAGGACATCCTGGTCAGGAACCAGAGCCCGTTGTCCCCTTTGGTGATGTCGGCCAGCACCTTTTGCATGAGGTAGTACATGATCACCGCCAGCGCCAGGTTCACCAGCGCGAAATAGTCGCTGCGCAATCTCACGAACAGAGGGCCGACGATGCCGGAAACGGCCAGTCCCGACAGGATGCCGACCAGGATGCCGACGTAGGGATTGGTACCGAAGTAAAAGAGGTAGAACGCGGCTCCGTAGGCGCCGGCGGCCAGGTAGGCAGGCTGCCCGAACGATATGAACCCGACGCGCCCCAGGAGAAAGTTGCAGCCCATGGTGTAGATCGAAAAGATGACCACTTCGTTCACGAAGGGCAGGGGCAGGAATACGCGCGACGCTGCCAGCAGCGAAAACGCGAGCAGGAGGCCCCACCACCATCTGAATGCATTCGCCATGGTTCGGCCCCTAGAGATAACGTTCGCAAACATCCGGCCTGATAGACTCGCGGTCCGCAAGCTCGGCCACGATGCGCCCTTCCTTGAGGGCGTAAACCTTGCTGGCTATGGCGCAAACGAGCGGCAGGTTCTGCTCCACGAGCACCAGCGCCGTGTTCTTGCTCAATTCCCTGAACACGTCTTTCAGGTGCGCAACAATGCTGGGCGCCAGACCCTCGGCGGGTTCATCGACCAGCAGCGCTTTCGGGCTGCCCAGCAGGGCCCGACCGATCATCAGCATCTGCCGTTCGCCGCCGCTCAGGTAGCCGCCCTTGCGGTCCATGAGTGCCTTCAGTTTCGGGAAATAGCCGGTAATGCGATCCCAGTTGTAATCCTTGCTGGCGTAGCTGCCCAGCTCGAGGTTTTCCCTGACCGTCAGATCCGAAAACACTTTCTTGTCCTGCGGGACGTACTTGATTCCCATCCTCGCGATCTCGTAGGACTTGAGGCCGACCAGACTGGTGCGGCCGGAACTGATCGCTCCCGAATCCGGTTTCAGGAATCCGGCGACGCTCTTGAGCAGCGTGCTCTTGCCGGCGCCGTTGCGCCCCACGCAGGCGACGATCTGCCGCGGTGTCACGCTCAGGCCCACGTCGAACAGCACTTTCGACGCGCCGTACGACACGTTAAGGCCCGTCACGGCCAGTATGTTGCCGGCAGCGGCCGCGACGCCGCTATCGGGGGGCATGCCCGCCCTCCTCCGTGGAGACGTCGATCTGCCAATAGCTTTTTCTCACCTCGGGATGCCGCAGACATTCCTCGTAGCTGCCGTCCGCGATGATCCGGCCTTCGTGCATGACGGTGAGGCGCTGCACGAAGTCTTTCACATGCGAAATCTTGTGTTCCACGATCAGGATCGTCCGCCTGCCGACGTGCCGGCCCAGCACGTCGAGTACGCCCCGGATCTCCGATTCGGCCAGTCCCGCCAGCGGTTCGTCGAGCAGCAGCACTTCCGGCTCGGCCAGGACCGCCATGGCGATTTCCAGGCGTCTTTTTTCACCGAGGCTGAGATTCTTCACCGGCCGGTCGCGAACTTCCTGGAGGTCGAACGGTTCCAGGATGGCCGCGATCTTCGGTTCCTGCCGGTGTCTCTTGCAGGTGTTGAGGACGAGATGCAGCAGGGACGATTTCCGGTGCGCCCTGAAAAATGCGAGCACCAGGTTGTCGGTCACGCTCAAGTTGTCGAAGGTGGAAGTGAGCTGGAAGGTCCGCATCATCCCCCTCGCAACCCGTTCCTGCGGCGTCATGCGGGTGACGTCCGTGCCCCGGTGCAGGATCGTACCCTCGTCGGGGGGGTAATACCCCGTCAGGAGGTTGAAAAAGGTGGTTTTCCCGGCGCCGTTCGACCCGATGATGCCGGCCACTTCGTTTTCGCGCAGCGAATAGTCGACCCGGTCGACGGCGGCCTGTGCGCCGAAACGTTTCGTGACTCCCCTGGCCTGGATGATTTCTGCGCCCAGCTCGGTGCTCATGGCCGGCCCCTGCGCGACGCCCCGCCCCAGCGCGGGGACGACATCTTGACCGGGGCAGGCGCCACTGACGATTGGCGGTTCGCGCGCGCGCTTAATACCCGAGTGACTTCAACGTCGGCATGACCGAATCGCCGCCTTGAGAGCCTATGACGGTGAACAGGTCCCACTCGTGCTTCTGCTCCTTGGGGCCTTTCCCTTTGACCAGAAAAGCGGCGTGCTTGTACACGGCGGAATGATCCTCGCGCCATCGGGCCGGTCCCTTAACCGTGGTGAATTCGCCCTTGTTTGCCAACAGGGCCGCGGCCACCTTTTTCGGATCCAGGGATTTTGCAGCCTCGAAGCCCCGGAACATCTCCATGTAGGCGACGTAGGCGATCGTTGCATAGGAGTCGGGAGGCCGCTTGTACTTCGACTGGTAAAGATCCGTGAAGTCCTTGGCGCTTTTTGCCACTTCCTGGTCCGCGAAGCCGCTCAGGTCATAGTAGAAATAATGCATCGAATAGACGCCTTCCAGCGCCTCGGGGGGCACGCCTCTGGCGACCACGTTCGTGATGAAAGCGTTGAAGATGGTCATTTCCTTGCCGAGCCCGGTCTGGTGGACCTGTTTCAGGAGCGCCACGGCATCGGCGGCGAATTGGGCCGAGATGAAAACGTCCGGCTTGGCGGCGCGCACCTTCTGCAGGATGGTCGTATAGTCACTGGTTCCCAGCGACACCTCGTCATACCCGACGATCTGCGCGCCCAGCTCCTTTGCGGCAGCGGTGACACCGTCCCGCATGTCCCAGCCCCAGCTGTCGGCCCGGGCGAGAAAGAAGATGCGTTTCTTGCCCAACGTCTTGATGGCCGACTGTCCGGCCATGTAGCCAACCGTCCACGGGCTATACGCTGCGGCGAAGGTTGACGGAGACAGCTTGCCCTTCTGGAAAGCCTCCTTGGCCATGACGCATACGGGGAAATAGGACACCGGCTCCTTGTGAACAATGGCATTGATGGCGTACGCGAGCGGCGCCCAGGTTTGACCCCCTACGCCGTAGACACCTTCTGCAATCATGTAGCGATAACGCCGTATGCCGATATCCTGCTTGGCTTCATCATCGGCGATGATGCTTTCAACGGTCACTTTTCCCCAGGGCATGTTGAGCCCGCCCCGCTTGTTGACGACGTCGATTGCCAGCAATGCCCCATCCCTTTGGGTTTCAGCCACTGCGGCAAACGTTCCGGTGAGTGGAAGCAGGATGCCCACCTTTATCCTGGTGGGTTCGGCCGCCAGGGTGGTGCCATTCGCAAAGACACCGCCAAGAATCGAAAGTAAAACCAATAGCTTTTTCATGTTGCCTCCGATTGACTGAATAGCGGTGACATTCTTACCGCCAATCCGGGACAACTAATTGATGTAGATCAACAAGGAATGCGGGATAATCCGCCCTCACCCCCGCACCTCCATCCCTCACCCCCGCCCCTCTCCCGAGCGGAGAGGGGAGGCTCGAGATTCCCTTCTCCTCTTGGGAGAAGGGCATGGGATGAGGGAAGGGCGAGGGGAGTTTCGAGATGCGGATGGCGTCATAACGATCCGCATGAGGTTCACGATGGCCGGGATGGCGGAATTGGTAGACGCACGGGACTCAAAATCCCGCGGTGGCAACACCATGAGAGTTCGATTCTCTCTCCCGGCACCATCATTACCGTTCCGGGTTCCAGGCTCCAGGTTCCAGGTTCCAGGTTCCAGGTTGGAGGGAGTCGCGATTCGAGGGTTTCGGCTTGGAACTTGGAACTTGGAACTTTGAACGCCGCTAGGCGGCGGGTACGGTCTGACTCACGACGACCCGGTTGCGTCCCGCCTTCTTCGCTTCGTACAGCGCCTCGTCGGCCGCGCGCAACAGCGCTTCCGCATCGCCGGCGTGCTGCGGATAGATCGCCACGCCGAATGACGACGTGACGGCGTCGAGCGGCCTGCCGCCATAGTCGAGGCGCACCGCCGCGATGCCGCGGCGGATCCTTTCCGCCCGTTCGACCGCCACCTCCAACGTAGTCTCTGGCAGGATCACCGCCAACTCTTCCCCGCCGTAGCGGCAGCCGATGTCAGAGCCGCGCACGTGCTCGCGGATCACGTCCGCAACGCGCTTGAGCACAAGGTCCCCGGCTTCGTGGCCCCAGGTATCGTTGAAGCGCTTGAAGTGGTCGATGTCCGCCAGGATCGCGGCGATGGGTGTGCGGTTGCGACGCGCTTTCAGCAATTCCCGTCCCAGCAGCTCCCACAAGTAGCGCCGGTTGTGCAGACCGGTGAGGGGATCGGTGATCGCCAGCTCACGGGATTCCCGCAGCGCCCTTTGTAATTCCGCATCGCGGTCCTGCAGCGCCTGTGCCATTTCGTCGAAAGCCTCTCCCAGACGCGAGATTTCCTCACGCCCCCCCGGCAACCCGGTGCGTGCGGTGAGGTCGCCGGCATGGACGCGGCGCGCCACGTCGAGCAGCTTGCGAAGGTTGCGCAACACCAGCATCTCGGCGCCGTACCACCCGCCGAGCAGCAGCAACATCGTCACCGCCACCAGGCCGCCGACGGTCTTGATGAACGCCTTGTGCGCCTCGGCGTAGATCACCCGCTGATTGATGCCGACCACGATGCGCAGCGGTATGCTGCCGTCCGGATTCTCGCCCACGCTTTCGAACGCGTAGAGCCGCGGCACGCCGTTGGCGTCGGCCGTCTCGAGCACGCCGCTCTTTGCGTTGTGTACCGCCTGGGTGAGACGCGGATTGGAGCCCTTGTCCCCGGCGCGCGCGGTAGCGGCCGGGTGCTGAGCGAGGACGACGCCGTCGCGGTCGAGTATGGTGACCACGGCGCCGGGAGGTTGCGGGGTCGCGCCGGCAAGCTCGTCGAAGCGCTTGAGATCGAGCCCCGCGAACACCACGCCTAAGACTTTCTTGCCGGCATCCAGCACGGGCTGGCCGAAATCGATGCCCTCCTTGACGGTGGCTCGGCCTGGCTGATAGCCCCCGACCGAAAACCTGCCGCTGTCCGCCGCCAGCCGGAAGTAGTAGCGGTCGCTGACATTGACCCCGTCGTTCCACGTCACCGCATTGCAATGGAGGTCGCCGCTGGCGAGGTGGACGCCCATCGAGTGGTAGAGGCCGTGGCTCGCCAGCATCAATTCCCGGAAATACTCGTGGCAGGCCTGCCGGTCCCGCATCAGCGCCGGCATCGCTCCCGACAGCGCGAACAGCAACTGGCGAGCGCCTTCCAGGGTCTGCTCCTGGTGCTTGGCCGCAAGGCTGGCATAACGCTGCAGGTCTTCCCGGGCATGCGCTTCGGCGACGTAGCGCTGCTCGAGCGCCCCATAGACCATCAGCCCCAGAGCGGGAACCGCGGAGAGCACCACCACGACGGCCACGCGGCCGCGAGTACTCAGATCTTTCACGGTCTGGCTACACGTTCAGGGTTCATCGTTCAGCGCAGCGTCACCTCGACGTTGTCGATCAACCGCGTGCGGCCGAGCCGCGCGGCGGCGACCATGACCAGCTCGCGATCGCGCTCCGTGGGTTGCCGCAAGTCCGCCTGGCGGCGCACGGCGACGTAATCCGGCTGCCAGCCACGGCTCGAAAGTTCGGCCATCGACTGCTGGTCGATGCGCTGAAAATCGCGTGCGCCCTTTTCGATCTCTGCTCGGGCCTTCTTCAGCACGCCATAGAGCCGCGGCGCTTCCTTGCGCTCGGCCGCGGAAAGATAGGCGTTGCGTGATGAGAGGGCCAGCCCGTCTTCCGCACGCACGGTCTCGGCGGGGATGATCTCGATCGGCAGCGCGAATTGCCTCACCATGTCGCGCAGCACGAGGTACTGCTGGTAATCCTTCTTGCCGAAGATCGCCGAGTGCGGCATCACCAGGTTGAAGAGCTTGAGCACGACGGTGGCGACGCCGCGGAAGTGCCCCGGCCGATGCGCGCCCTCCAGGATGTACTGCAGGTCCGAGGGCTCGACCACGAAAGTCTGCCGCTCGGGGTAGATTTCGTTCTCTTCCGGCATGAACAGGACGTCCACTCCCGCGGCTTCCAGCCGCGCGCTGTCGGCTTCGAGGGTGCGCGGATAGCGGTCGAAGTCCTCGCGCGGGCCGAACTGCAGGCGGTTGACGAAAATGCTGACCACCGTGCATGCCGCGCGCGGCTTGGCGATGTTGATGAGCTGGATGTGCCCGTCGTGCAGATTGCCCATGGTCGGCACGAACACGTTGTTCGGCACGCGCTGCAGGCGCGCGCGGAGCGCGGCAGCAGACTGAATAATGTCCATTGTTCCCGCTGCCGCGCTTAGGGATGAGGGATGAGGGATGAGGGATGACCGAAGAGCGCTCCCTCACTTTGCACCCTGCGCTTGGCGCTCATCGCTCACTCCTAGAATGAGTGCTCGGGTCCTGGGAAGGTCCGGGCCTTCACTTCCTTGACGTAGAGCTCGACCGCGCCCTGGATCGTGCCGGCCGGGCGCATGTAGTTCTTGACGAACTTGGCCTTCTTGCCGGGATAGACGTCGAGCATGTCGTGCAGCACCAGCACCTGGCCCGAGCAGTCCACGCCGGCGCCGATGCCGATGGTAGGAATCTTGAGCGCTTCCGTGACCGCGCCCGCGAGCGCCGCGGGGATGGCCTCCAGCACGATCATGCCGGCGCCCGCCTGCTCGAGCTGCTTCGCATCCTTGAGCAGTTGCAGGCCGGCATCCTCACCCCTGCCCTGCACCCGGTAGCCGCCGAGCGCGTGCACCGACTGCGGGGTCAATCCCAGATGCCCGCATACCGGTATGCCGCGATCGGTGAGGAACTCGATGGTGTCCAGCATCGGACTGCCGCCTTCGATCTTCACCATGTGCGCACCGGCGGCCATGAGCTCAGCCGCGTTGTGAAACGCCTCCTGGGGCGAGACCTGGAAGCTGGCGAACGGCATGTCGCCGATGATGAAGGCGCGCTTGGAGCCGCGCGCGACGCACTGGGTGTGGTAAACCATGTCGCGCAGAGTCACGGGAAGCGTGGACTCGTGCCCTTGCAGCACATTGCCGAGCGAGTCCCCGATGAGCAGCGAATCGACACCCGCCGCCTCGAGCACGGCGGCGAAGCTCGCGTCGTAACAGGTGAGCATCGCGATCCTGCTGCCCTCCTGCACCATCTTGTGCAACGTCGTGAGCGTGATCCGCATGTCAGACCCCTTTAGCCACAGAAATCACAGAGACCCTTCAAAACCAATCAACCACAGATAAACACAGATGAACACGGATGAAAACCCAGGAGCAGAAAACAGAATAGACAGGATTTACAGGATTTACACGATTAAATCAAACCACCAAAAAAGTCTTGTTAATGCCGTTAATCTTGTCCATTGGTCGTTTTGCTGTTGATCTTATCTGTGTTCATCTGTGTTCATCTGTGGTTTCAATAGATTCTGCCTTTAGCTTCCGAAGGAAAAAAACTCGCGCGGACCGCGCATCGCGATCACGCGCTGCAACAATAAATCAAAATCGGCAGGCTGATCAACAAAATTCAGGTTCTCGGAGTTGACGGTCAGCACCGGCGCTACTTCATACTGGTAGAAGAACCGCGCATAGGTCTCCGCGAGCCGCACCAGGTACTCGTCCGGGATATTGCGCTCGTAGGTCACGCCCCGGCGCCGCACGCGCTCGACCAGAGTCTCCGGCGAGGCCTGGAGGTAGATCACGAGGTCAGGCGTCGGCGCCTGCGGCTGCAACTGCGCCCAGACCTGGCGGTAGAGCGCGAACTCGTCGTCGCTCAACGTCAGCCGCGCGAACAGGGAATCCTTGTCGACCATGAAATCGGCGACGGTGAGCTCTGCGAACAGGTCGGGCTGGGACAGCGCGCGCACCTGGGCCGCGCGCTGGAACAGGAAATACAGCTGTGTCGGGAGCGCATAGCGCGCGCGATCCTGGTAGAAGCCGGGGAGAAACGGGTTGGCGTCCGGGTCGTCCAGCAGCGCCATGCCCCCGGTCTGCTCGCTCATCCTGCGCGCAAGGCTCGTCTTGCCCGCGCCGATCGGGCCTTCGACCACGATGTAGCGGTACCTGTCGGGCAGCTTCGCGGTCATACTGGAAAATGGACAGGATTTACAGGATTAACAAGATTGACAAGATTTTCTTGAATACACGATTTGGATCCTGTTAATCCTGTTGAATCTTGTTAATCCTGTCTATTTTTTGCTTTCAGTCTCGGGGAGCTTGATCATGCCCGAAACGTCCACGAGCCGCACGAGATCGGCGCTGCGCCCGCCGCCCGGCACCACCGTTTCCGGCGCGATCTCCGCCAGCGGCACCAGCACGAAGGCGCGTTCGAGCATGCGCGGGTGCGGGATCGTGAGCCCCGGCTCGCGCACGGTCCGCTCGCCGTAGAG
>JBGQGU010000003.1:0-24920 GCA_041497655.1 Gammaproteobacteria bacterium | reverse complement strand
TGTTTCGGCGCTCTCGAGCGCGTAAATTTCCGGCAGGTGGCGCGCGAGACAGGTGAAACGTTTGCCCTCGTCCACGCTGCCCCAGATTTCGCCGCTGGTGGTGCCGAAATAGATTCCTAGCGGCTCCTGCGTGTCCGCGCACATCGCCTGGCGCTTGACCGTCCACCACGCCTGCTCGCGCGGGAGTCCCCGATCGAGGCGCTGCCACGATCTCCCGGCGTTGCGGCTCACGTAAGCCGCCGGTTTTCCCTCCGGGCTCACGCGCGGCCATACCGTGGTGCCGTCCATCGGGAACACCCACAGCGTGTCGGGATCGCGCGGGTGCAGCACCAGAGGGAAGCCGATGTCGCCGACTTTCTTCGGCATGGCTTCGCCGATCCGCACCCAGCGCCCTTCGGCGCGCTCCATGCGGTAAATCCCACAGTGGTTCTGCTGGTAGAGGCGGTCGGGCTGGAGGGGATGCAGGCGCACGCAGTGCGGATCGTGGCCGTACTCGGGGTAGGGGTCCGGCAGAAAATCGGCGCGGCAGCCCTGGTTGAGCGGTTGCCAGGAGTTTCCCTGGTCGCGCGATTCGAACACTCCACCGCTCGACATGCCGATGTACAGATGGCGCGCGTCGCGCGGGTCTATCAGTATCGAGTGCATCTTGGGACCGTCAGGCGTGCCGTCCTGCGGCCCGGCGGCCCACTTCTCGCGCAGCGGGTTCTCGTTGAAGCCCGCGACGCCTTCCCACGTCATGCCGCCGTCCGCGGAGCGGAACAGTCCCTTTGGCGAGGTGCCCGCGTACCACACATCGGGTTCCGATGCATGGCCGGGCGTCAACCAGAATACATGGTCAACCTCGCGCTTGGCCTCCGGCGTTTCGGCCTTGGGGAACGCAGGCGGCCGCGCGGCTTCCTTCCACGTCTTGCCGAGATCGAGCGAGCGGAAAACGGTCGGTCCGAGGTGCCCGGTGCGCGCCGCGACCAGGAGCGTGCGGCGGTCTCGGGGATCGAGCACCATGTGGCTGACGATGTTGCCGAGGTAGTGCGGCCCGGAAAGCCGCCACGCCCGGCGGTTTTCAGCGGCCTCCAGGAAGAACGCTCCTTTGCGCGTGGCGACAAGCAGGCGAAGTTTCGATTTGCCGCGCGCGGCTCGGGTGGATCTGGGGTGGGACATGGGGAATTCCTCCTCTTACGAAGATATTACTTCATCGCTCGTGGCCGCTCATACAGGCTGCCAAGCGTAAGCTAAGCTCCTGGAACGGGGGAAAATCAGGCGCCGGACCACTTGAAAACGGCATTAAGCGCCTGATATAGCATACAGTCTCGATCATTCAGCGATAAGCGATCTGCAAACGCTGCGGTTTCAAGCTGACCGCTGATGGCTGACAGCTGACGGCTGATATCAATGCGATTCGACAAGTTCACGACCCGCTTCCAGCAGGCCTTCGCCGACGCCCAGAGCCTGGCCGTCGGCAACGACAATCCGTACATCGAGCCCCAGCACCTGCTCTCCGCGCTGATCGGCCAGCAGGACGGTGGCACGTCATCGCTGCTGGCGCGGGCCGGGGTCAACGTCGGCGGGCTGCGCTCAGCCTTGAAGACCGCCATCGAGCGCCTGCCCAAGGTCGAGGGCACGGGGGGCGAGGTCAACGTCTCGCGCGAGCTCGGCAATCTTCTGAACCTCACCGATAAGGAAGCCCAGAAGCGCGGCGACCAGTTCATCGCGTCCGAGCTCTTCCTGCTCGCGCTCACGCACGACAAGGGCGAGACCGGCAAGCTCCTCAAGCAGCATGGCGCGAGCCGGCAGGCGCTGGAGCAGGCGATCAACGCGGTGCGCGGCGGCGAGGCCGTGCACAATGCCGAGGCTGAAGGCAGCCGCGAGGCGCTGACGAAGTACACGATGGACATCACCGAGCGCGCACGCAGCGGCAAGCTCGATCCGGTCATCGGGCGCGACGACGAGATCCGGCGCGTGATCCAGATCCTGCAGCGCCGCACCAAGAACAACCCGGTGCTGATCGGCGAGCCGGGCGTGGGCAAGACCGCCATCGTGGAGGGGCTGGCGCAGCGCATCGTCAATGGCGAGGTGCCCGAATCGCTCAAGGGCAAGCGCGTGCTCTCGCTCGACATGGCCCAGCTCCTCGCCGGCGCCAAGTACCGCGGCGAATTCGAGGAGCGGCTGAAGACGGTGCTGAAGGAGATCGCGCAGGAAGCGGGGCAGATCATCGTCTTCATCGATGAGCTGCACACCATGGTGGGCGCGGGCAAGGCGGAAGGCGCGATCGACGCAGGCAACATGCTCAAGCCCGCGCTCGCGCGCGGCGAGCTGCACTGCGTGGGCGCGACCACCCTCGACGAGTACCGCAAGCACGTGGAAAAGGACGCCGCGCTCGAGCGCCGCTTCCAGAAGGTGCTGGTGGATGAGCCCTCGGTGGAGGCGACCATCGCCATCCTGCGCGGGCTGAAGGAGAAATACGAGCTGCACCACGGGGTGGACATCACCGACCCCGCGATCGTCGCGGCGGCGGAACTCTCGCACCGCTACATTTCCGACCGCTTCCTGCCGGACAAGGCGATCGACCTCATCGACGAGGCGGCCTCGCGCATCAAGATGGAGATCGACTCCAAGCCCGAGGAGATGGACCGGCTCGACCGGAGGCTGATCCAGCTGAAGATCGAGCGCGAGGCGGTGAAGCGGGAGAAGGACGAGGCCTCACAAAAGCGCCTTGCGCTTTTGTCGGAGGAGATCAACAGGCTGGAACGGGAATACGCCGATCTGGAAGAAATATGGAAGGCGGAAAAGTCGCAGGTCCAGGGCGCTGCCCACATCAAGGAGGAGATCGACCGGGTGCGCGCAGAGATCGCCCAATTGCAGCGCCAGGGCAAGTTCGACAAGGTCGCTGAGCTGCAGTATGGCAAGCTGCCCCAGCTCGAAGCGCAGTTGAAGCAGGAGGACAAGCCCAGGGCCGGCGCGAAACCGCGCCTGCTGCGCACGCAGGTTGGCACGGAAGAGATTGCGGAAGTGGTGTCGCGCTCGACCGGCATTCCCGTGTCCAGGATGATGCAAGGCGAGCGCGAGAAGCTGCTCAAGATGGAAGAGAAGCTGCGCCAGCGCGTGGTGGGGCAGGACGAGGCGGTGCGGCTGGTGGCCGACGCCATCCGCCGCTCGCGCGCGGGGCTCTCCGATCCGAGGCGGCCGTACGGCTCATTCCTGTTCCTCGGACCCACGGGCGTCGGCAAGACCGAATTGTGCCGGGCGCTAGCCGAGTTCCTCTTCGACACCGAGGATCACATGATCCGCATCGATATGTCGGAGTTCATGGAGAAGCATTCGGTCGCGCGGTTGATCGGCGCCCCGCCCGGGTACGTGGGCTACGAGGAGGGCGGCCACTTGACGGAAGCCGTGCGGCGCAAGCCGTACTCCGTGATCCTGCTCGACGAGATCGAGAAGGCGCACCACGACGTCTTCAACGTGCTGCTGCAGGTGCTCGATGACGGGCGCATGACGGACGGGCAGGGGCGCACCGTGGATTTCAAGAACACGGTGGTGGTGATGACCTCCAACCTGGGCAGCCAGATGATCCAGCAGATGGCGGGCGAGGAGTACCAGCTCATCAAGACCGCGGTGCTGGGCGAAGTCAAGGCGCAACTGCGGCCGGAGTTCGTCAATCGCATCGACGAAATGATCGTGTTCCACGCGCTCGACGAGAAGCACATCAAGTCCATCGCGAAGATCCAGTTGGGCTATCTCGAGAAGCGGCTCGCCGGCATGGAATTGAGGCTCGAAGTGAGCGACGCCGCGCTGAAGGAGATCGCCGCCGCCGGTTACGACCCGGTCTACGGGGCGCGCCCCCTCAAGCGGGCAATCCAGCAACGGCTCGAAAACCCGCTCGCCAAGGCGATCCTCGAGGGCCAGTTCGGACCCAAGGATACGGTCCGCGTGGATGCAAAGAAGGGAAGCATCACCTTCAGCCGGGGCGATGTGAAACAAAACCAGGATGCTGCGGCCTGAACTTCACACGGTGGAATGCCGCGTTGCAAGAGTGTGCCGCTCTCCGGCGGCATCGCCCGGTCGATCCGGGACCCCACAAAGCCCCGCTCCCATGCGGGGCTTTGACTTTCTTGGTGCTGCGGGGGCGCTAAAATAAGGAAGAAGAGACCGGCCGGCGGGCCGGCGAGAGAGGAGAGCCATGACCAAGCGAGGCCGAAGAAGGGCGAACGGGCGCGCGCGGCCGATCAAGACCAAGCGCGACTACGAACGCGCGTCAACGCTCGTCAAGCGACTGTCCGGCCAGACCAGCGTGGATTCCACCGCTGAGTTGCGTCTGCAATCGCTGCTCCGGGAATTGGATAAATTCGACGGACCTGAAGAGGATGCGAGCGAGAACGATCCAGAGGACTACGACTATTCGGGGCCGCGCCGGCGGTGGTCGGACGATGCCTCCGGTGGCGACTGACTTTAAAACGGGACCCTGGCAGGCCCGTTTTGACTGCGCGCGTTGGAGACGGACGGATCGCCGCTCGACGCGCGCTGATCAAAGATTCAGCCGTTTCCAGTATCCGGTCAGCTCCAGATAACCCAGGCCGGCGGGCCTCCCGTCGCGCAGCGCGCGCACCGCGCCTTCCCAGTAGATCATTCCGCTCGAAGCGCGGGTGTCGTGCTCCTGGTCGTCGAAAAGCGGCTCGATCGCGAGTTCGAGATCTCCCGCTTTCAGCATCCATGACACCGGGTAGCTCGTTCCGGTTCGCGCCGAGCGCCACTCGCGACGGGGGATGAAGCGGATGTCCGCCGGAGAAAAGACCCGAAGCGAACCGTCCGCGCGGCGCAGCGCGCCGCCCGCCCAGAACTGGCCACCTTGCCGATCGCGCATGCGAAAAGCCATCAGCGCGGCGCCATCGGAAAGGTTGATGCCGATCCAGTCCCAACCCGTGGCGTCTTTCTCGAGGTATTGCGATGACCATTCATGATCCAGCCACGCGGTGCCGGCCACCCGCAGCTGTTCCTCGCCACGGATCAATTTTCCTTCCACCTTCAGATGCGGCAGGCTGTAGTAGTAGCTGGCGGATTCCGGAGCCGGCCCCTTACGGCTAAAGCCATTCTGTCCTTGCAGCAGAGGTGGCTGGGTTGCCGCACATTCAATTTCTAAAGAAAACTCCGGCGCCGGAATGCGCGCGCGGTAGGAGTTTTCTTCCTGCTGCAGCCGCCAGTCGTCTATCCACACCCGCGTGCGTCCAGCGTCGGCGCCGGCGAGCGCAAAGCCATCGCGCGCCGCACGCTGCGCGTGGAGGAGCCGGCCATGCGACGGATCGGACAGCGCGGCATGCGCAACCATGATCTGCCGCGGGGTGAAAATGCTGGGGTTATCGTGCTTGAGATCGGGCCGCGCGCGAAAGAAGGTGATCTGGAATCCGAGCGGGCGGGCCGCCGCGTTGAGCCAGCCGGTGATGTACCACCATTCGATCCGGAATTCCGGGTGGCTTCCTTCGTCGCGGGGGAACTGCAGCCGGTAGCCCGGCACCACTGGCGCAAAAGGCGTGACTCGTTGCTCGTTACTCGTTTCTCGTGCCAGGCTCACTGGCGCGCAAAGCGCGCTGCCCATCCACAGCAACGCGCGTCGCCTGGAAATTCCGCCACTTTTCCGTTCACTGTCCACGGGCAACGGGCAACAAGTAACGAGAAACGAGTAACGAGAAACGAGTCACCAATCCTCCCGCACGGCGCACGCGACGGAGCGCGCGCGTCGTTACGAGGCGGGGACGGGAGGCTTCCGTCCCTTCAAGAGCAGGGCGGTCACCTGCTCTACGGGCAGGGGCTTGCTGAAAAAGTAACCCTGCATTTCGTCGCAGCCTTCCTTGCGCAGGAAGTCGAACTGTTCCTGGGTTTCGACGCCTTCGGCCACCACTTTCAACCCGAGGCTATGGGCCATCGCGATGACCGCCACGTTGATCGCCACGTCGTCGGCGTCCTCGGGAACGTCCATGACAAAGGAGCGGTCGATCTTCAGGCTGTCGATCGGGAAGCGCTTGAGATAGGCGAGCGAGGAGTAGCCGGTGCCGAAGTCATCGATCGCGATGTGGATACCCAAGTCTTTCAGCTGCTGGAGCAAGGTGACGGCGCTCTCTGGGTTGCGCATCACCATGCCTTCGGTGATCTCGAATTCCAGGCTCTTTGCATTGCAGCCGGTCTGGGCCAGGACCTGGGCGACGGATTTCAGCAGGTCGCCCTGCTGAAACTGGCGTGGAGACAAGTTGACCGCGACCCGCAGGTGGCCCAATCCTTCCCGCTCCCAGGCCCGGTGTTGCGTGCAGGCGGCAGCCAGCGCCCACTCGCCGATCGGCCCAATCAGTCCGGTCTCCTCCGCGAGGGGGATGAACTTCCCCGGCGGTACGAGCCCCAGCTCGGGGTGCTGCCAGCGCACCAGGGCCTCGACACCCGTGATCCGGCCGCTGCGGATGTCGATCCGCGGCTGATAGTGGAGTACCAGCTCGTGGCGCTCGAGCGCCCGGCGCAGGCGCGATTCGAGCGCCAGCCGCTCTATGGAGTGGACGTTCATCTGGGCCGAGTAGAACTGGAACGCATTCCTGCCCTGTTCCTTGGCCCGGTACATCGCGATATCGGCGTTCTTGAGCAGCGTCTGGATATCGTCGGAGTCATCCGGGTAGGTGCTGATGCCGATGCTTGCCGTGATGTGATATTCCTGCCCGGAAATCAGGAAGCCCGCTGCGAGTTCGTCGATCAGCTTCTGCGCTATGGCGCCAAGGTGGACAGGATCGGTTAGCTCTTCGATCAGGACGACAAACTCGTCGCCGCCCAGGCGCGCCACGGTGTCGCTCGTTCGCAGCGTGCCCGTCAGCCGTTTCGCCACCTCGCGCAGCAGCGTGTCTCCCGCTTCGTGTCCGAGGGTGTCGTTGATGACCTTGAAGCGATCCATATCGATGAACATCACGGCAAGGCGGCGCCCGTTGCGCTTTGCCCTCGCAACGGCAAGCTCCAGGCGGTCGTGAAACATGATGCGATTGGACAGCTTGGTGAGCGCGTCGTGTTTGGCCACGAACTGCAAGGCCTCCTCGGCCTGCTTGCGCACCATGTACTGGCCGATCTGGCTGCCGATGGACTGCGCGGCGGATATGAGCATGTCATCGGGCTTGCGCACGTCGCGATGGAAGAATTCCATCACGCCGAGCACTTCATTGCCGAGCAGCAGCGGGAAGCAGAAGGCGCCATGCAGATCGGCTTTCGCCACCAGCGGCGCGCGCCTGAAACCCTCGGCTCGCGACAGGTCCGCGATCCATACCGGCTTGCCGGTGCTGTAGGCGCGTCGCACCAGGCCTTGAGCGCCTCCGGGCTCGGGCTGCAACGTGCGCTTCGAGTTCTCAGCAATGAATTCCTGGATTTCAGGGCTGTCGACGCCCCAGCACTCGTAACACCGCAGCACACCGGCATCCTGATCCAATGCCCAGCGCGCGCCACAATGCCATTGCAGCGTCGTGCAGATGGTCGCGATGATCCTGGAAATGGCCTCGGCCAGCGTTTCCGCTCCGGCCAGCACCCGCGTGACGGCGTACTCCATTGCCCGGCGCTTCTCGGCCTGCTTGCGCTCGGTGATGTCTATGATAGTACCGATCAGTCCGGCGACCCCGCCGCCGGCGCGGGTGTAGGTGGCCTTGTAGTAAATGGCATCGCGACGCATGCCGTCGGTCGTCGTGATCGAGGTCTCGTAGGTCTGCGTTCCGGGACGTTTCCACAGCACCTGGTCGCTGGCATGGAGCCGGTCGGCCGTATCTTTGTCGTGTGGGTAGAGGTCGTGAACGGTCTTGCCAATGAAGGCGTCCCGGGGGATCCCGAAGAAACTCTCCCACGCCTTGTTGACGCCGAGATAACGCCCGTCGGTACCTTTGAAGAAGATCGGCGTGGGCAGCGCCTCGATCAACTCCTGGGCAACGCGCCGCGCCTCGGCGTACTGACCCGAGGTTGCGAGTGCACGGACCAGGCCGAAGAGGAGCATGCTGATGGTAATGCCTCCCAGCAGCACGATCCATGGCAACTGGCGATCGGTCGTGTCGAGGAAGTATTGCTTCGGCGCGGCGAACTGCAACTGCCACTGGCGCCCGCCAACCTCGAGCGGCACCAACTCCTTGAATGAAGCCGCTGGCAGGGGCTGCCAGACGCTGTCAGGCAATAACACTTCCAGTGTGCTTTCACTTGCATTCCCGGGCGCATTCCGCTCCCCGGTGTCGACAATGCGCAGGTGCAGGGGCTTCGCCGGGTCTTCCCATACGATGTCGTTCACCATCTCACGCACGAGAAATGTGGCACTGATGATGCCCATGAAAGCGCGGCGCCGTTGTTCCGCCGTGTCGGCGGGCATGCCGGGGCGGTATACCGCCAGGCGCAGGCTGACGCCCCATTCGCCCTCCACTGGAACGGACACTAGCTTGACGCGTCCGGAGGCGGTCACGGAGCCCGTGTCGCGTGCCTGCTCGACCGATGCGCCGCGCACCGGGTCTGCGGTCAGGTCGAGCCCCAATCCCGCCTCGTTGCCTTCCAGCGGTTCGGTATAGACCACGACGATGTACTCGGGGCGGTCACCGGGAGGCTTCACGGCAAATGTCGAAAATCGCCGCGGACCCAGGCTGGTGTCGCCGCGGACCCGATTCACAAATTCTGTTTTCCCCGCCGCGGGCACGCGCTGGCTGTAGCTGATTGCGCGGATCCCGGCGGACCGGTGTGTCAGGCCGAGATTGGCGACGTAGCGGCCGAAGGCGTCGCGGGTGACGTGCGGCGAGACCAGGAACAATCCCTGCAGGCCGTACATCACATCGTAGTAGCTTCGCAGCTGCGCCTGAAACGTGGTGCGGGAGTCGGCGACGATGGCGCTGAATTTCGCCTGCGCCGCGCGTTCGACCTGGGATTCGGTGAGCCGCCAGGCGACCGCGGAAATGACCAGCCCGGCTGCAAGCACGAGCGATGCGACCGGTACGTAGGTCAGGAGCTTGAAAAGCCTGTCCTGCAGCGGCGGCAAGAATTCCTCCCACCAGCGAGCGGTACGCGTTCGTCGTGTTTTTCCTGCACGGCCCGGGTCGGCGCGCATCCGCGACGCGATGCTTGACCTATGTTACCAATCTTCGCGCACCGCGCGTACGACGTCCTCGCTCATCGCCGCGCGCCCGCTCCACACCGCGGTCGCGACCGCGGCGGCGATGATCAGCAGCGCGAGGCCGGCGAGCGGCAGCCACGGCAGGTGAAGCTCCATGCTCCAGTGAAAGGATTGGCGGTTGACGACGTGAATGAGGATCAGGCCCACCAGCCATCCCGTCGCGAGCCCCATGACGCACCCCGTGGCCGCCACCAGCGCGCCTTCGCAACCCAGCATCGCGCCGATCTCGTGCCGCGTCATGCCAATGTGCCGCAGCACACCGAATTCCCGGCGCCGGGCGAGGGCCTGGGTGCTGAAAGAAACGCTCACGCCGAACAGCCCGATCAGCACCGCCGCGATCTCCAAGGCGTAGGTGATCGCGAAGGTGCGGTCGAACGCTCTGAGCGAAATCCCGCGTAGCTCGCGCGTGGTTGCGATTTCGAAACCAGCAGCATCGGGCAGCCGTCCGCGCAGCGCCCGCTGGACGTCGGCGATGGCGGCGTCCCGGGTAAGCCACAACGCCACATCGTTGACGAGCGGGTCGCCGGTCAGCCTGACGTACAGCTCGCGGTTGATCGCGATGGTGCCGCTCTGCCGCGCGTAGTCGCGCCAGATCCCGGCGACGGTGTAGAGTCGGGGCCCATCGCCGATCGGCAAGCTCACGCGCTCCCCCACGCGCAGGCCATAGAAATCCGCAGCCACCTCGGATACCCATACCGGCGGCGGATCGTCCGGGCGCGGCATGTAGGGCGAACTCGTCAGCGGCAGTACTTTACCCGGATCGCCGGCTTCGACCGGTCCTGCGAGCAGCGTGACCGGCGGGCGGTCCGCCGCGAGCAGCAGGTTCTGGGTGCGTACGAAAGCGGCGCGGTCGACTCCCGGGGTCGCGGCGATGCGCGCCTGCTCGTCCGGCGTGAAGAACGCTGTTTCCCCGAATCGCGCCGGGCGCAGGTAGAGGTCCGCGGGCAACATACGCTCGAGCCACGACTCGAAGGACGAGCGGAACGAGCTCACCATGATCAGCATCGACACCATCAGGCTGAAGCTGATGACGATGGCGGCGACGCTGATCGCCGCCTGGCGCGGCGTGGCCTTGAGCTGCGCGATGGCGATCGCCAGCGGCGCGCGCGCGGGCACGGGCAATTGCCCGAGACACTCTTCGGCGAGGCGTGGCATGACCAGCACCGACCCGAGCAGGATCAGCCCGATCGCGACATAGCCCGCGACGGGGAGGCCGTTGACGGCAGGGGCGAACGCGAGCAGCAGTCCTGCAGCGATCGAAGCGATGCCCCACCACACCGTGTGCAATTTCCTGAGGCCCTCTTCCTCGTCGCCAGCACGCAGCGCCTGCGCGGGTGGCCGGCGCGCGGCCTCCCATGCCGGCGCGGCGGCTCCCAGCACCGCGAACAGGACTCCGAGGGCGGCGAAGAACGCGAGCGTGCCGGGCTCGGCGTCGAGGCTGGCGGCGATGCCGCGAAAGTAGCCGGCTCCGAGATCGGCGCCAACCAGCAGCAGCGCGTAGTGCGCGAGCGCATAGCCGAGCAGGATTCCGAGGATGGCGCCGACCATACCGATCACCGCGCCCTCCGCAAGAAGCTGGCCGGCGAGCGTGCCGCGCGTGACCCCGATCGTGCGCAGCAGGGCGAACTGGGTGCGCCGGCGCAGGAGCGCTACCACCTGCGAGGAGAAAACGAGGAATGCGCCCGTGAACAGCGCGACCAGCGCCAGCATGTCAAGGTTGAGCCGGTAGGCGCGGGTGAGGCTCGCGCCGCGTCCGCCTTCGGTGTCCGGTGTCATCACCTGCACGCCGGCCGGGAGGAGGGCTTGCAGCTCGCGGCGAAATACCTGGATGTCCGTGCCGGGCTTCAGGCGCAGGTCCATGCGGTTCAGCCGCCCCAGCTGTGCCAGCCGCCATTGGGCGGCCGCGACGTCCATGACGCCCAACCTCTGCCGGTATGCGCCTTGCGGCAGGAGGCCCGCAACCCTGAGGGAGATTGCGCGCGTGCCGACCTGTATGTCGAGCCGGTCACCCGGATTCAGCTTGAGCCATTCCGCGGCGGACGGGCTGAGCAGTATCGCGTCCGCATCGAAGAGGTCCAGCACCATGCCGGAGCGCTCCGGCAGCAGCGATGGTTGCACCTGCGCCGCCCGCAGCGGGTCGAAGCCGATGATGCGCAGGCTGTCCGGGCGGCCGGCGAGCGGTACCTCGAGGTCCACCGCCGGGTTGGCGGCCTCGACCTGGGGCAGGCGCGCCAGCCGCGGGTACCACCCTTCGTCAAACCCTGCGCGCGGGCCGCGCACTACGAGGTCGGCCTCTCCGGCAAGGTGGCGCGCGGCGAGCTCGAATTCGTTGAGCGCGCTGGAATTGACGAGGTGGACCGCGACGCCGAGCGCAACGCCGAGGGCAATGGCGACAACCGCGAGCGCGGCGCGGCCGGGATTCTCGCGCAACGGCCCCAGGACGAGCGCGTTGAGGAGCAGGAAATTCATATTAGCCACGGAATCACACGGAAGTTACACAATATTCAGATTGAGCGTTTCGGTCTTCCGTGTTTTCCGTGTGTTTCCGTGGCCGATTGCAGTTAACGGGTTTGAGCGTGAAGCCCGTCAGCGGTGAGCGTCAGCACGCGGTCGGCGGTCGCCGCGGCGAGCGCCGAGTGAGTGACCAAAATGCCTGCGCCGGATTCGCGCTTCACCTGTTCGCGCAGGAGCGCCAGCACCTGCTTTGCGGTCTCCGCGTCCAGGTTGCCGGTGGGTTCGTCGGCCAGCAGCAACAGCGGCCGGTGCACCAGGGCGCGTGCGATAGCAACCCGTTGCAACTCGCCGCCGGAAAGCTCGCGCGGGTAGGCGCCGGCAGCCGCGGCGAGACCCACTGCGGCGAGCATGTCCGCGAGGCGTGCCTGAGCCTGCGCGGGATCCATGCTGTTGAGAGAGAGGGGCAACGCCACGTTCTGCGCCACGGTGAGATGCGGCAGCAGGTGAAACGCCTGGAACACGAAGCCGATGCGGCTGCGGCGCAGGAGCGTGCGCCCCGCGTCATCGAGCGACGCCAGGTCCGTGCCGTCGAGCGCTATGCTGCCGCGGCCAGGCGGTTCGAGCCCGGCGATCAGATTTAGAAGCGTGGACTTGCCGACGCCGGACTCGCCCACGATCGCCACGTACTCGCCCCGCCCGATCTCGAGCGAGATATCGCGCAGCACTTCGCGCGGGCGTGCCCCGCCGAAGGACTTGCCGAGTCCCCGTATCGCCAGCATCGGGCCCATTCTAGGCATGCTGCCCCGGGGTCGTCATTTCGTTTTTCCGCGAGCCGGGTCGGAATCCGCACGTCGGAGTGCAGCGCGCGGTGCGCGAGTAACATGTCTGCTGCTTCCAGCAGCCGTGCGTGCCGGGGCTGGTCCAGGGCATATGATGCTACGGTACGGACCGGGGAGCCTTCCCCGGACTTACCCGGGGCTACTTGGGGGTCTTTGCCGCCTACGCTAAACTTGCACTGAATAAAACCGCAAAGGGAGGAAACATGGCACGTGGCTTACGCAGGGGATTGCTGTCGGTTGCAGCGGGGTGTGTGGTGGCGGCGGGATCAGCAATCGCCCAGCCCTATCCCAACAAGCCGGTTCGAATGATCATTCCATTCTCCGCGGGCGGCGCGACCGACGTGGTGATACGGATCGTCGCGAACAAGCTTCCCGAAGTGCTGGGCCAGCAGGTGGTGATCGACAACCGCACGGGCGCGGGCGGCCTGATCGGCACGGACATTGCCGCGAAATCGAACGCCGACGGGTATACGCTGCTTGCCACGGGGACGCCGCACGTGATCATTCCGAACCTGTACAAGAAAGTGCCGTTCGATCCGCTGAAGGACTTCGCGCCAATCATGCAGGTCGGTAGCCAGCCGTACGGCTTGACCGTGCATCCTTCTCTGGGCGTGAACTCGGTGACGGATCTCATCGCGCTTGCGAAGAAGCAGCCGGGCAAGATCAACTACGCCTCGTCCGGAAACGGCGGCGCTCAGCATCTGTTCCAGGCAATGTTCGTATCCATGGCGAAGATCGACATGGTGCACATCCCGTACAAGGGAAGCGGCCCTGGGCGCGCCGATCTGCTGGGCGGCCAGGTCAAGGTCGGCTGCCTGGGCATATCGAGCATCATCAACAATCACAAGTCCGGCCAGCTGCGCATCATCGCGGTGACCAGCGCGAAGCGCTCGCCTGAGCTGCCGGACATTCCCAGCATCGCGGAGACCGTGCCGGGCTACGATGCCTCGCTGTGGACCGGGTTGCTCGCCCCGCGCGGCACTCCGGCCGCGGCCATCAATCGGATCCATCGCGACGTGATGAAGCTGCTTCAGTTGCCCGAGACCAAGACCGCGTTTGATCGCGTGGGAACCTACGTGGAAGCGACCGACCCCAAGACTTTTGCCAACTACCTCAAGCTCGACTTCGAGAAGTGGGGCAGGGTTGTGCGCGAGGTGAACCTGCAGATCAACTAACCTTAAGCCCGGACGCTTCGCGCCGGCTTAAGTCCGCGTGTTCGAACGGACGACTTCGTCGCCGTTCAACACGCGGCAATATCCCGGTCAGCGGACCCCGCCGATCCGGAACGCAGCCTTGTCCTGCTCATCGAGTTGGGCGATGAGGCCGGTTTCCCAGGCGAGGTACTGCTTCATCGCCTCGCGGTTTCCGGCGTGCCGGTCGTGAACGAAAAAAAGATAGTCGATGCATTCCGCATCGGGCGGATCGGCGGGGGAGGATTCGGTCGGGTAACCCGCTCGCGTCCAGGCGGCCAACCCGCCCTCGAGCAATTTCGCATCCTTGATTCCGGATTCGAGAAGTTCCACCGCGGCAAGTCTCGCGGCGTTGGCATCTTCGGATACCAGGACGATTGAATCATTTGCGTTACGCGCGTCCAGAGCGAGCCGGACGCGCGTGCTCCAGCGGCTGCCGGGGATATGGGCTCGACGGAAATTCACGCTTGCGCCAAGGTCGAGCACGGTACGACGGCCCGCCCCGAGCGCATGCTTGAGTTGGGCAACTGAGAGGCTCGGGAGCGACGGCAGGGCGGGCTTGGGCGAGGCGGCACCCCGGAGGCCTGAGCGGACGCCTGCCTCGAGCACCCACGAATCGAAACCCAACTGCTTCAACCAGCTCGCAACCACTGGCGCGCGGATGTTCTCGCCGCCGTCGATCAGCACGATGCGCGCGTTGCGCACGCCGACCCACTGATCGGTGGCTTGGATTAACTGGCCGCCGGGGGCGTGCACGGAGCCGGGAATCGAGCCCGCCTCGAATTCTTCCAGAGTGCGCACGTCGCACAGATAGGTGGTGCGGTCCGAATCGCACAGCCATTTCTGGATCAGGGCCGCGCTCGAAAATTCGACGTTAAAGCGCTCGGCGAGGACACGGGCGCATTTCCGGAGTTCGGGCAACTGCTTCTCATCGATGTGATCCGGGTAACGCCGAGCGCTTCCGCGCTCCAGCTTGAAATCGGCCAGTACCCAGCCCTGTGTGCCGTTCTCCAGCGCGACGACCGGGTTCGGGACGCCGAAGTTGATCAGCGTCTGCGCGCCGATGATGCTGCGAGTGCGGCCGGCGCAGTTCACCACGATCTTGGTCTTGGGATTCCTGACAATGCTCGAGACGCGGTAGGGCAGTTCCGCGTTGGGGCAGCAGATGCCGCCGGGGATGTTCATCTTCTGGAATTCGGCAAAAGGGCGCCCATCGAGGATGACGAGGTCCTCTCCGGCGGCCTGCATGCGGGCGAGCTCCTGCACCGTTACGCGCGGCGTGTGGCAGGCGTGCTCGACGAGTTCGCCAAAGGTCTTGCTCGGTACATTGACGCCGGCGAACAGTGCGTAGCCCGCCGCGGCCCAGGCTCTGGTGCCACCGTCAAGCACGGAGACGTCGGTATAGCCCAGCGCCAGCAGCCGTTTCGCGGCGCGGTCGGCCACGCCGAGGACGCCGTCGTCGCATACGACGGCCCGCGCCGATTTTCTTGGCACGAGCGCACCCACGTCGAGCTCGATGCGGCTGTAGGGGAGGGGCGTTGCAAACAGCAGGTGCGATTCGCCGAACTGGCCGGCTTCACGCACGTCGAGCAGGGCGATCTCCGCACCGTCGTGCAGCATGGCTTTAAGCTGCCTGGGTGTGACGGTCTTCATGGCTGCAAGACTCATGCAACACGAAGCAGAAAAAGAAGTATTCGGAAACGCTCAGCGCTTCGATTTGGCCGCGCCCAGCATGCTTCGCCTACTTGTGGGGCTCGCGCTTGGCGGGACCGCCGCCGAGCAAGGCGGCAGTAGGGCGGTGGTGCCTGGTGTTCGCTGCAGGCGCTGTGGCCGGATTTTGCGCCGGCTTCGGCGACGAGGGTTCGTAAGGCTTGGTGTAGTCGAATGCAGGCGGCGAAGTCCGGGCGGCGGCCTGTGGCTTGGGCAAGTGCTGTGCCTTGGGCTCCTGGTGTGGCCTTGACTGGTGATGCCGCGCGCCGCGCTCGCGGTGCGTCTCTCGCGGGCCCGCCGGATGGCGGCTTTCAGCCAGGGACTCCGGTGCGGCGGCCCGGGGCAGCTTGCGCTTGAGCAGCCGCTCGATGTCCTCCAGGTACTTCATCTCGTCGGGGCTCACCAGCGAGATCGCCTCGCCCGGCAGCCCCGCGCGCGCAGTGCGGCCGATGCGGTGCACGTAGTCCTCGGGCGTATGAGGCAGCTCGTAGTTGACGACGAACGGCAGCTCTTCGATGTCGAGTCCGCGCGCGGCGATATCCGTCGCAACCAGCACCGGCACCTTGCCTTGCTTGAAGTCATCGAGCGCCTGCATGCGCTCGGCCTGCGTGCGGTCGCTGTGTATCTCCTTCGCGACGACGCCGTCGTGCACCAACTGGCGCGCCAGCCGGTTCGCGTCGCGTTTCATCCGGACGAAAACCAGCACCTGCCGCATGTCGCGTGAACGAATGAGGTGGACGAGCAGCGCGCGCTTGCGCAGGAGTGGGACCGGATAGACCTGGTGCGTGACGAGGTCGGGCGGGGCATTGCGCGGAGCGACTTCGACCGTCACCGGCGCGTGCAGCAGCTCCTTGGCGAGCCTGCGCACTTCATCCGGGAAGGTAGCGGAAAACAGCAGGTTTTGCCGCTGCTTGGGCAGCACCGCGAGGATGCGCGTGATGTCGGGGATGAAGCCCATGTCGAGCATGCGATCGGCTTCGTCGAGCACCAGGAACTCCACCCGCGACAGGTTGACGCTCTTCTGGTGCAGGTGGTCGAGCAGCCGGCCGGGCGTGGCGACCAGGATCTCGACGCCGGCGTGCAGTACCTTCATCTGCGGACCGATGTCCACTCCGCCGAAGACGACCGTGGACCGTAACGGCAGGTACTGGCCGTAGGTTCGCACGCTTTCCTCGACTTGCGCTGCGAGCTCGCGGGTCGGCGTGAGGATCAGCACCCGTATCGGGTGCCGCGCGGGAGACAGGCTCGTGTTGGCCTGGGGGGCGAGCATCTGGAGCAGCGGCAGCGCGAAACCCGCCGTCTTGCCGGTTCCGGTCTGCGCGGCGCCCATCACGTCACGGCGTTGCAGGATGGGCGGGATCGCCTTCACCTGTATTGGAGTCGGCTCGCTGTAGCCCTGCTGGGCGACAGCGCGCAGCAACTCGGGGAGCAAACCCAGAGCGATAAAGGACGGCTTTGCGGTACTCGGAGCGTCCTGCAGGGGAAGGGTGGTGCCGTCTTGATCCAATGTCACTGCGGCCGGCAACGGCACTCGAAATGGACTCTATTCACGGGGCGCAATTATACCTTGCTGCGAAGCGGCGCACTATGAGATATCTCTGCTGCCACCCCACCCCGGACGGGGCCCAAGCTTCGAAAACTGCCTAAAATTCAAAAATCTGGTAAATTTCCACCTGCACCGGGTGCCGGCGCTATCGAGTGACCGCAAGATATGAACATCGCCATTGAAGTGGAGGCAGTGCAGCGCGGCGATTACCCGCTGATCCTCACGCTCGACACGCACGGCGTGCCGCATCGCTGGATCAGCTGGCAGCACGCCTGCTACTACTACTCCAAGGACCAGGTCGCCTGGGCGGTGGGCGCGCATGCCTTCACTGTCTACGGCGGCATGAACCGGCTGACCGGCCGGCGCTCCAGCATTACGGCTTCCAGCATCATCGCGATCAAGGGCAAGGCGATGGCGATGAAGTCATTCAGCCAGGTGCCGCCGCTCAACAACCGGGAGCTCTTCCATCGCGACCGCCAGATTTGCGCCTACTGCGGCGGCACGTTCCCGATCTCCAGGCTTACGCGCGATCACGTGACGCCGTTCTCGCGCAAAGGCAAGGACAGCTGGATGAATTCGGTTACGGCGTGCCGCGCCTGCAACGAGTGCAAGGGCAACCACACGCCGGAGCAGGCCGGCATGGAGCTGATCTACCTGCCGTACGTGCCTAATCGCGCGGAATACCTGATCCTCACCAACCGCCGCATCCTTGCCGACCAGATGGAGTTCCTGGCGCAGCACGTTCCTGCGCAGAGCCGTCTGCGCCAAAAAGTCGCATAGCGCTCAGCCGTCAGCTGCCAGCCCTCAGCAGTCAGCCAAGGCTTCCCGGGATTTACTGACAGCTGGCGGCTTACGGCTGACGGCTAGTTCGTGCAGGAGGGCATCGCCAGTGCCTGCAGCACGTTGCCGGAGCGTTCGTCCTGGATGAACGCCGCCACGTGCAGGTCGCCGGTTTTCCAGCGAGGGTCGAGACTGAAGCGTTGCTGTAACCGGGCCTCGCCACCGGAGTCAACGGGGAAGGGGCCCGCCAGATCCCGCACGACGAAATCGTGACGCAGCCGTTTGCCCCTGTTTTCCCCGGCCGTGACCGGGCTCGAGAGGTTGTTTTCGTAGAGCGCGAGGTAAGCCTGCGCGCCACCGCGCACCGCGGCGTCGGCGACCGTCGCGGTGCCGGTTACGCCAAGCCCGGTTGAATCATCAGTGTAGACGTGCAGGCTGATCGTCGCGCGCGCGGGTTCGCGATTGAGCGCGCTCAGGCGCTCGCCGAAGTCGTCGAACACGACGCCGCGCCGGAAATCCCTGCCGTTCAGAAGCAGCTGGGGGGTGTACACGACGCGTGCCCGGTTGCGCAGGCTGGCCATTCGTTGCCGCTCGCTGTACTGCGCCTTGGAAAATGGGTCAGGCCAGCCCAGGTAATTCCAGTAGTCCACGTGGAACGCAAGCGTGACGACGCTGGCCGGAATGTAGCCGCGGCCTGGCAGCTCGCTCACCCAGCGGTCGGTGGGCGGGCAGCTGTTACAGCCTTCCGAAGTGTAGAGCTCGAGCAACGCGATCGGCCGCGTACTGCTTTCCGCGGTGCATGTGGCCGCGTCGGTGGAGGCAGCAACCAAAGTCATCATGATGGCGATGAGGAACCGGGCGAGATTCCGGGTCATAGCCGCATATACGTCCACTAAGAGATTTTGGCTGTGCAGCGTCGCTCGAACGGGTGACAACTCGCGCAAGGCCGTATCTAATATCATGCTTGAATAAGACTTCATATCCCATTGTATTTACACTACAATACTTTAACTGTATTCGTTCAGAACTGCCACTCGACCGGTTCCGACCGCTCGACATTCGTCTAATCTTGAACCTTGAACCTTGAACCTTGAACCTTGAACCTTGAACCTTGAACCTTGAACCTTGAACCCGGAACCCGGATCGTGCCGTCATGGCTCAATTTTTCTCAATTCATCCCGACAACCCGCAGCCGCGCCTCATCCGGCGCACGGTCGAGATTGTGCGTGCGGGTGGCGTGATCGTGTATCCGACGGACTCCTGCTACGCCCTCGGCTGCCGTCTCGGGGACAAGGCGGCGATGGAGCGCCTGCGCACCATCCGCCAGCTCGGCGAACGACATCATTTCGCGCTCGTCTGCCGCGATCTCGCCGAGCTCGCGGTCTATGCCAAGGTGGACAACCGCCAGTTCCGGCTGCTGAAGCGCGCGACGCCCGGCAGCTATACGTTCATCCTCAAAGCGACGCGCGAAGTGCCGAAGCGCCTGTTGCATCCCAGCCGCAAGACGATCGGACTGCGCGTGCCGGACCATCGAGTGGTGCACGCGCTTCTGGCGGAGCTCGGCGAGCCGCTGCTCAGCTCGACTCTTCTCTTGCCGGAAGACGAGCTGCCACTGAACGATGCGCGGGAGATCCGCCATCGGCTGGAGCACGAAGTCGACCTCGTGCTCGACAGCGGCTCCTGCGGGATCACGCCCACGACGGTCGTGGACCTCACCGGGGAGGATCCGGTGATTACGCGCCAGGGCAAGGGCAGCACGCAGCCCTTCGGGTCCTAACGTTAAGTGCTAAGTGCTAAGTGCTAAGTGCTAAGTGCTAAGTGCTGAGTTCCAAGTGCTGAGTGGGCGACCTGCTAAAATGCAGTTCTAACTCAACACTAAGCACTCAACACTCAAAACTGTGGATTTAAATCTCGTCCAGGTCATCGCGATCTACGCACTGCCGGTGATCTTCGCCATCACGCTGCATGAAGCGGCGCACGGTTACGTCGCCAAGCATTTCGGTGACATGACCGCCTACATGGAAGGGCGTGTGAGCCTGAACCCGTTGCGGCACATCGACCCCTTCGGCACGGTCGCGCTGCCCCTGATCCTGCTCGGGCTCACCAAGCTCGTCGGCGGCGGGATCATCTTCGGCTGGGCCAAGCCGGTGCCGGTCAATTTCGCCAACCTGCGCCATCCCAAGCGCGACATGCTGTGGGTCGCCGCCGCCGGCCCCCTCAGCAATTTCGTGATGGCGTTGTTCTGGGCGCTGCTGGTCAAGATCGGCCTGTCACTGCCGGAAAATTATTTCGCGCTGCCGCTGGCCCTGATGGGAGCAGCGGGCGTGTTCTTCAACATCATCATCATGGTGCTCAACCTGGTGCCGCTGCCGCCGCTCGACGGCGGGCGCATCCTGGTGAGCCTGCTTCCGCAGCGCGTGGCCTGGCGCGTTGCGCGCATCGAACCCTACGGTTTCTTGATCCTCATTCTCCTCCTTTTGACCGGCGTGCTCGGCTACGTGCTGTGGCCGGCGATCGGTGCGCTGATGGCGCTGGTCGCGGCGCTGTTCGGCTTTCCCGTGAGCGACCTCGTCAAGCTGACCAGCGTCATCTAGTGCCGTTCCAACTATTTATGCCAATCCAATCAGCTCTAAAGGGCCTGATCGTCCCCAGCAGGCTGGGCAATCAGATTCGGCGAAACAAGTTGGAACGGCACTAGGTTCAGGGGGCCGGCAACAATGTTCGTCAACCGCGTACTGTCAGGCATGCGCCCGACCGGCGCGCTGCACCTCGGGCATTACCACGGCGTGCTCAAGAACTGGGTGAAGCTGCAGCACGAGTACGAGTGCCTGTATTTTGTCGCCGACTGGCATGCGCTGACCACGCACTACGATACTCCCGAGATCGTGGAGCAGAACGTCTGGGAGATGGTGATCGACTGGCTGGCGTCCGGGGTTGACCCGGCGCAGGCGACGTTGTTCATCCAATCGCGGGTGCCGGAGCACGCTGAGCTGCACTTGCTGCTCTCGATGGTAACGCCGCTCGGCTGGCTCGAGCGCATCCCGACCTACAAGGATCAGCAGGAGAAGCTCGCAGACAAGGACCTATCCACTTACGGGTTTCTCGGCTATCCGCTGCTGCAGAGCGCCGATATCCTGATTTACCGCGCAAATCTCGTGCCGGTGGGCGAAGACCAGGTGCCCCACATCGAGTTCACGCGCGAGCTCGCGCGCCGCTTCAACCACGTGTTCGGGCGCGAGGAGGGCTTCGAGCAGAAGGCGGAGGCTGCGATCAAGAAGCTCGGCGCCAAGCGCGCGCGGCACTATCGCCAGCTGCGCACCAAGTTCATGGAGAAGGGTGACGCGGATGCGCTCGCTGCAGCGCGCGAGCTGGTGGAAGAGACGCAGAACCTGCCGATGGGCGACCGCGAGCGGTTGTTTGGCTATATCGAGGGCGGTGGGAAGGTGATCCTGTCCGAGCCGCAGGCGCTGCTCACCGAGGCCTCGAAGATGCCGGGGCTGGACGGGCAGAAGATGTCGAAATCCTACGACAACACCATCGGCCTGCGCGAGGACGCCGAGGCCATCGCCCGGAAGATCCGCACGATGCCAACCGACCCGGCACGGGTGAAGCGCTCCGACCCCGGCACCCCCGAGAAATGCCCGGTCTGGCAGTTTCACCTGGTGTACTCGGACGAGAAGCGCAGGCAGTGGGTGCAGGAAGGCTGCCGCGGCGCAAGCATCGGCTGCCTGGAGTGCAAGCAGCCGGTAATCGACGCTGTCCTCGAAGAGCAGAAGCCGATACGCGAGCGGGCTCAGCGCTACCTGGACGACCCAACGCTGGTGCGCTCGATCATTGCAGACGGCTGCGAGAAGGCGCGCAAGCAGGCGCAGGAGACGCTGCGCGAGGTAAAGGAGGTCATGGGGCTGAATTACAGTTAAATACGGACCCTGGCGGGCCGCTTTAACCGCGCGCCGGAGCGAGGAGCAGGGATCGGCGCAACGTGGAGCAGGGACCGCCGGAAAGTGGAAGAGGGGCCCCGAAGGTTCTCATTCGGGGATCTGACCTTGAAGGCGGTCGGAGGCGGCGGGCGGTCCCTATGCGTCGGATCTCGGGTCGCATCCCCAGAAAAACCTGGGGCCCCTGCTCCACCTCGACAGCCGCCCCGCTTGCGGGATGCGACCGTGGAGCCGATCATGGGCGCGTCGAGTGGATGCCGATCCCACGCGCGTCTTCGGGGTCAGATCCCCAGAGGGGCCCCTCTTCCGCCCTTCGACGCGCCCCATGTGGTTTATGGGATTGTGACCAAGGAGGGCGCGTTGACGCGTTGAGCAGGGGCCCCGCCTTCGGGGATGCGACCGCGGAAACTCGCAAAGCAGCCGACAGCACAGTTCTGGATTCTTGGCGAAAACCGTTTGGAGGCTGCGCGCGGGAGGCGGACGCGATGCCGCAGATTTCCTTATGTCCGTTCAGAGGCCTCCGCGTTCGAACGGACGGGGTCGGAGCACGAGAGGTAAGGTTTTCAAGCCACGGCCGCCGTTCAACGCGCGCCCGGGTGCCTACCTCAACGCTCAGTTGCGACGAAAACTGTGTTTTGCCGGCAAATATCGGTAGAATACGCGGATGCCAGCATCGCCTTATCCGGGCGGTGGCCAGCTGGCCCCTGATCCGGATGCAGTAACCGGCGGTTCCCCCCAGCCGGCAGGCATCATCCCCCCCAGAATTCAGCAAGTCCCGGCCCGGAATTGCGCCGGCGCACGCCGAAAGGACGGCCATGGCTGAGCCCGCCGCGGTCACGCCGATCGCCAAGGTCTACGGGGAGCCGGTGCTCGAAGTGCCGTACGACCTCTACATCCCGCCCGATGCGCTGGAGGTAATCCTCGACCAGTTCGAGGGGCCGCTCGACCTGCTGCTCTACCTCATCCGCAAGGAAAACATCAACGTGCTCGATATTCCAATGGCGCGGCTCACCGCGCAGTACCTCGAGTACGTCGAGATCATGCGCACACGCTCGCTCGAGCTGGCCGCCGAGTACCTGCTGATGGCGGCGTTGCTGATCGAGATCAAATCGCGGATGCTGCTGCCGCGACCGGCCGCGACCGCGCTCGAGGAGGACCCGCGGGCGGAGCTGGTGCGGCGCCTGCTGGAGTACGAGCAGATGAAGCTCGCGGCGCAGCGACTGAACGAACTGCCGCAATCGGGGCGCGATTTCTCGATGGTGCAGGTGCTGTTCGATCAGGCCGTAGCAGAAAGGCTGCCGGACGTGAATCCGGAGGACTTGCGCACGGCGTGGCTGGCGCTGCTCACGCGCGCGGCGATGAATCGCCATCACCGCATCACGCGCGAGCAGCTGTCGGTGCGCGAGCACATGACCCGCATCCTGCGCCGCCTGCAGGAGGCGCGCTACGTCGAGTTCCGCGAGCTGTTCGATCTGGCGCTGGGCATCGCGGCGCTGGTGGTAACGTTCCTGGCGGTGCTCGAGCTGGCGCGCGAGAGCCTGATCGAGGTCAGCCAGCAGGCGGCCTATGCCCCGATTTACGTGAGACTGAAGATCGGCCATCTTACGGCCGTGGAATGACAGGAAAATATGGAATCGCCCACCCTCGATCTTGGACACGTGAAGACAGTTGTGGAAACCGCGCTGCTGGTGAGCCAGGAGCCGCTCCCGCTCTCGGAGCTGAAGAAGCTCTTCGACGAGGAGCTCACGAGCGACACGCTGCGCCGCGTGCTCGAGGACCTGCGCCGGGACTGGCAGGGGCGGGGCGTCGAGCTGACGCACGTCGCGTCCGGCTGGCGCTTTCGGGCGCGGCCCGAATACCAGAGGTTCATCGAGCGTATCAATCCCCAGAATCCGCCGCGCTATTCGCGCGCGGTGCTGGAAACGCTTTCCATCATCGCCTACCGGCAGCCGTGCACGCGCGGCGATATCGAGGAGATCCGCGGCGTGGTGGTGTCCCCCAACATCATCAAGGCGCTGGAAGCGCGCGGTTGGATCGACGTCGTGGGGCACAAGGAGGTGCCCGGCCGTCCCGAGCTGTTCGCGACCACCAAGGCCTTCCTCGACGACCTCAACCTGAGCACGCTCGAGGAACTGCCGCCGCTGGATGACCTCGGCTCGCTGGTGGCGACAGTGCCTGCCGCCGGAACGCCGCCCGTCGTCGCGGAGGAGCCGGAGCCAGAAGTCATCGAGGAGCCGCGCAGGGTGGCCGCCTGACGCGGCGGGAACGGCGCGGGCTTACCTGGTGGGCACTGCGGCAATGACCTCGACCTCGAGCAGGAACTCGGGCTCGGCCAGCGCGGTGATGACGATGGTCGTGCTGGCGGGGCGCGTTTTCAGATGCGCAAAGCGGGCATCGCGCACCTCACGGAACACCTTGGCCTGCGAGATATTGGTGAGGAAGTTGGTCGTCTTGACCACGTTTTCGAAACCCGCACCGACAGACTTGAGCACGGTTTCGAGATTGTCGTAGACCTTCCCGACTTGCTCGCGGAAGTCCCTGCTGGTGAGCTGACGTTGCGCGTTCACCGGAACCTGCCCCGACACGAACAGCAGTCGCGCGCCCTCCACCTCCACCACGTGGCTGTAGGACTTTGGATCGTAGAGCTCGGGCGGGCAGCTGTAGCGGACCCTGAACTGTGGGGCAGCTTTCCTGGCGGCGACCTGCCTGCTCGTTGAGCGCGCGCGGCGCGCGGCGGTGCGTCGTTTCATGGCGATCGTCTCCTTTAGCGCGAGATAGTTGGAACGGTACTAGCCGGCCGGCTCGAGGCGAGCTACCACGCCTCGCGGCTCGTCGGTCAGCAGATAGAGCAGGCCATCGGGACCGTTGCGCACGTCGCGGATGCGCCCGATGGCATCCTTCAACATCCGCTCTTCCGCGATGACTTTTTCGCCGTCGAGCCTGAGCCTGACCAGCATCTGGTCGCGCAACGCGCCGACGAAGAGATCGCCGCGCCAGCGCGGGAACTTGTCGCCGACATAAAACGCCATGCCCGAGGGCGCGATCGAAGGCACCCAGTAGTGAAGCGGTTGCGCCATGCCCGGCTTGTGAGTGCCTTCGCCGATTTTCGTGCCGAAGCCGTAGTTGACGCCGTAGGTGATGACCGGCCAGCCGTAATTGACGCCGGCGCGGATCACGTTGACCTCGTCGCCGCCCTGGGGGCCGTGTTCGTGGGTCCACAACAGCCCCGACTGCGGGTGCAGCGCCGCGCCCTGGATGTTGCGGTTGCCCAGAGTGTATTTCTCGGGCTTCCAGCCGGGCTTGCCGACGAAAGGATTGTCC
>JBGQGU010000002.1:0-26941 GCA_041497655.1 Gammaproteobacteria bacterium | reverse complement strand
TGCGCTCGAGCACGCCGCGCCGGGGGCGACTGCGTAGCCTGCCTTGTCGAGCTCGATCACCAGGGTCTCGCCCATGATGTCCTTGACCGCGAAGTACGATGTATTGGCAACGCGCGGGGCTTCCTCTCCGAATATCACCGCTCCCATCTCGTTCAACCCCCGCTCCAGCCGCGCGCGCATCGCGTCCTGCCGCTGCGCGAGCTGTTGCATCCGGCCCGCCGCAAGCTCGCATGCGGCCCCGAAGCCGGCGATCGCAGCCACGTTTTCCGTTCCGGAGCGGAGCCCCTGCTCGTGGCCGCCGCCATGGATGATCGGACGCAGTTGCAAGCGCTTGTCCATGATGAGCGCCGCCGCGCCCTTGGGCCCGTAGATCTTGTGCGCCGATATCGTCATCGCGTGCACACCGAGCGACTGGAAATCCACCGGTATCTTGCCCAGCGCCTGCACCGCATCGGTATGCATCCACGCCCTGGCGGCCCGCGCGCGATTGGCCACCGCCGCCACATCCAGGATCACACCGGTCTCGTTGTTGACGAGCATCACCGAGACGATGCCAGTCGGGTCCTTGAGCGCCGCGTCCACATCGGCAAGGTCCATCTGCCCGTCGCGCGTCACGGCGAGTTTCCTCACCTTCCAGCCCTGGCGCGCGAGCTCTTGCGCCGGCTTCGCTATACAGGGGTGCTCGATGGCGCTCACCGCGACCTGCGACGGCTTGAGATAGCCGGCCGCGCCCTTGATGAACAGGTTGTTCGCCTCGGTGCCGCCGGAGACGAAGATCACCTGCGAGGGCTGGGTGTTGACCAGGACTCCGACCTGCTGGCGCGCGGTGTCCACCGCCCTGCGCGCGACGATGCCAAGCTCGTGCCGGCTGGAGGCATTGCCGAAGTTCTCGCGCAGGTACGGCAGCATCGCCTCGAGGACCTTGCCGTCGAGAGGCGTGGTCGCGTTGTGATCGAAGTAGACCGGTTCCATTGATGGTACCTGGATGCAGCCGGGGAGCGCGGAACCGGTCTATGCCGACACCGTGGTGGTGCGCTTGGTTGCCGCCACACGCATGTCGTGAACCTGGGCAACCCCCGATTCCCGCACCGTTTCCTTGGCTTTCTGGCTTTCCACCAACTGAAGCAGGCTCACCCCACCGAGGTAATCGAAGATGCGCTCGTTAAGCGCCGCCCACAGGTCATGGGTGAGGCACTTTTTGTCATCGTCGCAGTTCTCCTTGCCGCCGCACTGCGTAGCATCGATTGGTTCATCCACCGCAAGTATGATGTCCGCCACCGATACTTCGCCCATGTCCCGGGCGAGGTGGTAGCCGCCCCCCGGGCCGCGCACGCTCTCGACCAGGTGATGGCGGCGCAGCTTGCCGAATAACTGCTCCAGATAGGACAGCGAGATCTTCCGCCGCCCGCTGATCTCGGCGAGCGTCACCGGCCCGCTGCCGTGCTGCATCGCGAGATCGATCATCGCGGTAACCGCAAATCGCCCTTTAGTCGTAAGTCTCATGGGCCACCTCTTAAAGAATCATTAAATCAATGATATACGTATAAAATAAACACTACTAAATTTGTCAACTATAGCTAACCCGAGCAAATTAGTCAACCATTTTATTCAGGGAGTTCGCGTCAAGCTGATGCCCCTGCTGCTCGTCGATCCGTACGCCCAAGCGCTTCAGTTCGGCGAGGATGTGCTCGATGCGCCGGTCGATGTCGGCGCTGTGGCCGATCAGTTCGTGCAGCGCTTTTGCCATCGGATCGTTCAGGTCCTTGACCACCGCGTACTGCGCGAAGCGCCCGTTCTGCGTCTCCTGCGCTTCGATGATGCGCGCCGGGATTCCGATCGCGGTCGCTCCCGGCGGCACGTCTTTCACCACCACCGCGTTCGACCCGATCCGCGCGCCGTCGCCGACGGTGATCGGCCCGAGGATCTTCGCCCCCGCGCCCACCACCACGCCCTTGCCGAGCGTCGGATGGCGCTTGCCCTTGCTCCATGAGGTGCCGCCGAGCGTGACGCCGTGGTAGAGCGTGCAATCGTCTCCGATCTCGGCCGTCTCGCCGATGACGACACCCATGCCGTGGTCGATGAAAAAACGGCGGCGGATGGTGGCGCCGGGGTGGATCTCGATGCCGGTCAGCCAGCGCGACCCGTGCGAAACCAGCCGGGCCAGCCACTTCAGGCCCACACCCCACAACCAGTGAGCAAGACGATGGAACAGCATGGCGTGGAACCCGGGATAGCAGGTGATCACCTCCCAGGTATTCCGGGCCGCCGGATCGCGCTCGAAGACGACCCCGATTTCCTCTTTCAGTCTGGCGAACATCGTTTACAAATCAAGGATGAGGGAGCGCAGCTTACGATGCCCTAGTGATTCAGTCAACCTTTAGACAGCCGTCAGCTTTCAGCGATCAGCATCAACGGAAGTCCCCTGAAACAGGCGGCCGCTGCAGCTTCTTGCTGACCGCTGACTGCTTACCGCTTGCTGCGCTCGCGCTTGGGATGCGCGAGTGCTTTCAGCACGCCGCGCAGGATGTTTACCTCTTCCTGCTCCAGCTGCGCGCGATTGAACAGCCGCCTCAGGCGCGGCATCAGCTTCTTCGGGTGCTCGGGATTGAGGAAACCGGACTCGAGCAAGCTGCGCTCGAGATGCCCGTAGAAACGCTCGACCTCCTCATGGGTCGCAAGGGCGTGCGTCTTGCCGCCCTGCGGCGCCGACCCGATCGCCGCCAGGCGCAGCTCGTAGGCAAACAGCTGCACCGCGGCGGCCACGTTGAGCGAGGAGAATTCAGGATCGGCGGGGATGGCCGCCAGCAGCTGGCACAGCTTGACCTCGGCGGTGGTGAGCCCATAGGTCTCGTTACCGAAGACCAGCGCCACGGGTTGAGTGCGCGCGACCTCGACCATGCGCGCTGCCGCTTCGCGCGCGGCCACCATCGGCACCGCGATCTCACGCGGCCGCGAGGTGCACGCGACCGTGAACGCGGACCCGGCCAGCGCTTCATCGAGATTCGCGCACACGCGGGCGCGGGCGAGCACGTCGATCGCTCCCACGGCAAGCCATTCGGCCTGGGGGTCCGGGAAGCGCTTCGGCGCCACCAGCAGGAGTTGCCCGAGGCCCATTGTCTTCAGCGCCCGCGCCGCGGCGCCGATGTTTCCCGGATGCGCGGTCTCGCACAGCACGACGCGGATATTTTTGAGCTTATCGGCGGCGTTCACTTTGAAGATGGTACTCAATTATTCCAGCGAATCGCACGAATGGAACACTGCAGCGCCGCCGATTATGCGTCAAATATCGAACACTTCGGCAAACAGCGCGCACCGCACCGTTCTTTCCCTCAAAAGAGGTTTCGCGTGGCAACACGCATCTATTCTTAGGATTATCGGCGGCGTTCACCTAAAATGGGCGTTCGCCCATCCCTCTCGCCACCGGATTCCGACACTCCAGCGCCGCCGATCCGCCGATCCGCCGATCATGCACCCAATGCTCACCATCGCCGTCAGGGCCGCGCGCCGTGCCGGCAACATCATTACCCGCGCGACCCGCAACCTGGACATTGTCGCTTTCCAGGAAAAAGCCGTGAACGACTTCGTTTCGGACGTGGACCGCGAGGCGGAACAGGCGGTCATCCGCACGTTGCACGAAGCCTATCCCGGCCATTCGATTCTAGCAGAGGAAAGCGGCGCCTCCGGGTCATCGGAATACCAGTGGATCATCGATCCGCTCGACGGCACCACCAATTTCATCCACGGCTTCCCGCAGTACTGCGTGGCAATCGCGTTGAGGCACCGCGGCATCGTCACCCAGGCGGTGGTCTACGATCCCTCGCGCAACGATCTCTTCACCGCGACGCGCGGACGCGGCGCGTTCCTCAACGACCAGCGCATGCGGGTCAGCAAGCGCATCCATCTCAAGTCGAGCCTGATCGGCACCGGCTTTCCGTTCCGCCAGCTCGAGCACGTGGACGTCTATCTGGCGATCCTGCGCGACATGATGAAAGGGGCGGCCGGCGTGCGGCGTGCGGGCTCCGCCGCGCTCGACCTTGCCTACGTCGCGGCGGGCCGGCTCGACGGCTTTTGGGAATTCGGCCTCTCCCCCTGGGACATCGCCGCGGGCGCCCTGCTGATCACCGAGGCTGGCGGGCTGGTGGGAGACCTGGCCGGCGAGAACCGTTACCTCGAAACCGGCAACGTTATCGCCGGCACCCCCAAGATATTCGTGGAACTATTGCACGCGATCTCGCCGCACCTCACGCCCACCTTGAGGCAAGGATAGCGCACGCCTTGGGGGGCCGCCGTTCCCGCACTCGGCCGCCCCGCGGCACCGAGTCACGTCGGCTCCCCCGCGGTATTCGTGGAACTATTGCATGCGATCTCGCCGCACCTCACGCCGGTGCTCAAGCAGGGCTGAACCGCCAAGAAATCAAGTGCAGATCGAACCGCCAAGGCCGCCAAGCACGCCAAGAAAACTCAAACCAAGAACAAGAATTGAACCAAAATCAAGATAACGTCACGACACTACGCCATACTGGACTCATAATCCTTCGATCTGGTTTCTTGAGTTTATTTCCGTTCCGTCTTTCTTGGCGTTCTTGGCGGTTCAAATATTCTTGTTTTTCCTGGTGGTTCGTTTTATCTCGACGCCGGCCGCAGCTCGGCAAGTTCCTTCGCCAGCGGACTATTGAGCTCCTCGAGCCTCTTCAGCGCTTGGTCGAAGTCAGCCCTGCGGCCGAGCCGGGCATAGGCACGTCCCAGGCCGAACCACGCCCGGGCAAACTCGCCGTTCTTCTGAACCGCCTCGAGGTACGCCGACGCCGCGGGCAGATCGCGGTCGAGATCCGAATAGCTTTCGCCGAGCAGGAACCAGGTCTCCGCTGTGCCCCGGCGCACCTGGTGCGCGTTGTTGAGCGTTTGCACCGCGCGCAGCGGCTGCTTCGCGTCGCGATACGACTGCGCAAGCAGGTTCCATCCCAGCATGTCATCCGGAGCCAGCCGCACGACCTCGCTGTAGCATTCGCTGGCGCGCTGGCGCCTCCCTGCCTGCGAGTGCGCGTAGCCGGCGACGGTCCACCAGTCGGAACTATTACCATCCAGGGCCAGGTTCTCCTCGGCGAGCTTCGTGAGCCCGTCCCAGTCCTTGCGGGCCTCCAGCTCGGCGACGCGTTTCCGGTTGCTCTCTTCGATGCCCTGCACATGACTGAGCAGGATCGGGATCGTGCCGTCGGGCACCAGCGAGAAAAGTACCGCGGCCGGGGGCGTGCAGGCGGGGAGCGCCAGCAGCGCGAGCCCGAGGCCCGCACCCCGCAGCCGTCGCGCCAATGGGCTTGCCAAACGTTTCAGAACAGGGAGCGGCACTGACGGTATTGTATTCCCGTACTTGCCGCTCCCGCGCCGCGCCCGCAGGTAGAGCGCCCGTCGAGAGCCACCAGCATTCAGCCTTGAGCGCGCGGCTCGGTGCGTCTCGTGCCGACAGATCAACGCTGACGCTGAACGCATTAATCTGCGGGTGGCCGCCCGTATAATATCCGCGATGATTCCGGACGCGTCCGCAGGAGCCTTTGCCCAGCACACGCCGATGATGCAGCAGCGCTGTTACGCTATGCGAATTGAGGCGAATTGGCGCGACCTACACTGCGACCTATACTGAAAACAGCACTGTTGAAGCCGCGCCGATCCGTCCTGCGACATCAATGCACGGCCAACGACCCTCTACAACCGGGCCAGCTCCTTAACGATTCCGCGGTTAGAGAGTCCGAGCCACACCCCGGAAATTCCAAGGATCATGAACACGAGCTCACTTCTGCGCGAGCGCATGAGCTTCGCCCATTCCGCGCGATCGATGCGCGACGGAGAAGGATTGCGCTCGGGATGAGTGTGCCACTCGCCGACGTAATCCAGCTTGCGACAAAGGCGGCGCCAAGCGCGTATGGCGAAGCTCTGATGAAATGGAGAAAGCCGGTGGAAGCCGGCCCGGCTTCCCCTGTCCCCGCGCTTCGGCGTCGTAGCAAAAGTAATGTCGATATGGCGCCCCCTTCGCGCACCCAAAAGGATACCTCCAGCCTCGTGATCCTCCGCAGTGATCTGCCGGTGCCGATTGATCTGACGCAGCACGGCGGAGGTGACGATGATGAGCCCATCGTTCAGAGGATTTTGGAACACTAGGTCCTCTTGCACGCGGGGCAACCCTCGAGCTTCGCCAAGTCTTGGTTCTTAACGCGGAACGCTTCAGCATTCTCGCGTGCCCGTGTCCGGAAGCGGGGCGACGGATCTCCGGCGAGCCAATCGATCACAATGTCCGAGGCGAGCGCCGCAGCCGACATCGCCGCCGACACCGGGAACATCGTCACGCTCTGGCACCCGATAAACCTTGTGGCAGGTGGATTTTTCAGGAGCGGAATGCGGTCCTTCATGCCTCGTTCCGAGTCGTCGATCCACATGCAGCGGTAGCACCCGCCTTTTCTCCTATCTGCAAATAGCGCCTGCGCCGCCTCCCCGTTGCCCGCGACCCAAACGTGAAGCAGCGGGGATGCGCCACCCCCGTGAAGATGGTCTTGGTGCATTCGAGCCAGGGCGATGGAGAGGCTTTCCTCGCCGGTGGCGTCGACGATCAAGTCTTCCTCGAATAGGCGTTGGTACTCCCGCACATCCTGCTTGAGTGCCCGTAGCTTGGCGTACGGAAATTGCGTAGACAAATCGTCCTTCAGGGCATCCGCCTTGCCGAGGTCGAGCGCCGGAAATCCCAGCACGTGCCGGCCGAGGTTGCCGGGCTGCATCGAGTCGTAGTCGATCAGCGTCAGTTGGCCCGCAACGCCAACGCCAGCGCCGAGCCTGATCAAGGCGTGCGCCACGTACCCGCCAATGGCGCCGCATCCGATCACGGCCACATTCTTTCCCAGCAGAGAGTTTCCCTGAATGTTGCGCGTGTGCACGAAGTCGGGCGAGACGTCGACGCCGTAGAGGCGCGACACGGGCGTGCGCGCGCCCTTGCTGTACAGGTATTGCCGGTACCTGGCGGGCTTTCGCTTGTATACGTCGCGGTGGGTTGGATCCAGCTTGAGGAAGAAGCCGAAGAAGCCGACGGGGCTCGAGAAAACGAAGGCCACAATGCCGTGGTCGAGATAATCCTTGCTCTCAAGCAGGCTCGTTAGCCGCTGGAACGAGACGGTATCCCAGCGCTTCACCCAGTCCAGCGTCTCCTTGATCGTCCTGGGCAAGCCGCCCTCGGCATCGACGGAAGGATGGTGCTCCGTCTCGATCAACCATACGGGGACTTCAGATCCCGGCTTGATCGCGCCGCCGACGGCGCGTGCGAGCCATTCCGGCTCCTCGCCCGTCTGCGTGAGAACGTAGAACTTCCGTCGATTTCCCTCGACATAGACGAGCCGCGCCCTTTTCCTCTCGGCGTCGATGCTTCCGGTATAGACCGACCCCTCGCTCCAGTAGAAGCCAAATTCGTCCTGCACGCCGAACCGAAACTCGCCGCCCCCAGCAAGATCTTCCAGCGTTTGCTGCGCACGCAGTAGGCATCTTGCGACAGCCTCGGCCGGCTTGAAGCGGTTGAGAACGACCGTGCCTTTGGCGTAATAGCAGAGGTCTCCGCCGGAAAGGACGTGCGGCCTGAATCCCTTCAGCACGTCCGGGACGGACTCGAGGAAGATCCTCGGGTGGAAAACAAAGTCCCAGTCCGAGATTTCGATGCGCACCCGAACCGTCTGGCCGCGGCAGGTAAGCTCGCCGCGAAACGCCTTCGCGTCCGTGCCTTGCGCACGGACCTGCTTGAACCCCTTGGCACGCAGCCACCTAGCGACGGGGCCAAAGGACGCCAGGGGCATCAGCCGGATCGGGTGCGGCGCACTTCAGGCTGCGGGACGACGACAGCGGGCGCCGCTCTGACCACCCCTTGAGGCGTGTCGTCGGCGATCCAGTCGAGTTCGTTCGGCATGCGCGGCCCGAATTGGGCTCGAAAGGCCTTCAGCACGTCCGTCTTCTCCCATCGGTTCGCGTCGAGCCCGCCCTTGAGCACGCGGTAGAGACTTTGCGCCTTTGCTGCAGCCGCGATGCGCTCCTCGAAGGAAAGCTTGTTAAAATCTTCGCGCTCGTCGATGAGCTCCTCATGGAGGTTGCCGGCAAGCTTCCCGCCGAGCTCGCGCGCGACCTCGAGCAGCGCGAGGTCGTCGCGCCCGTGCATCGGCTGGAAAGACTGGCAGCCGCAGATCATAAGCGACACCGACGACGGCCCGCCTTCGCGCCACTGGAAGTCGCGCCAGCCTTTGAGGTAGCGGCAGGTCCTGCGCAACTGCTCGCCGTGCTCCTCGATCTGGTGGCGGAACCAGTCTGAGACCATGCCGGGATCCGAAGGCTTCCACTCTCCGCTGCGAGTGGCGAGCACTATCTCCCTCAGGCTGTCCCAGTCCGCCTCCGGCATCTCGCCAAAAGCGATGGCTTCGGCGTACCGAGCGTCTTCCCTCAGCGCAAGCGCCTTCGCCAGCACGCGCTCTTGAATAGCAGCGAATTGCCTGTCGGGCGCGGCATACGGCGGCACGTCAACGTGGCAGGACTTGCCGATCTCGACCCTCACGCAGGTGTCTTTTGCGCAGAGGGTCCAGCCCTCCCTCGTACACAGCGATTTGAGCAGCTCCTCCAGCAGCCCGTAATACACGGCAGCCGCGATCTTCGGCCGGTTGTCCTCCCACACCGAGATGGGCAGATAGACGCCGAGATCCCAGTCCATCTCCTGGGGCGGCACGTGGGCGGGCTGGTTACACGTGTTGTAAGACCACGAGCCCTGCGTGCGGAAGCGGGGCGAGACCTTCTGCGTCTGACCAAGCACTGTCGTGGACGCGCGCTCGATGCTCTCGCGAAGATGGTCGCGGATCTTGTTCTTCGCCTGCGTGAGCTGCTGCTTCTGCTCCTCGGTGGGCAAGAGGACGCGATGGTACGAGCGGTCGTCGCTGGAGCTGTAGAAAAGCCGTTGAAGATTAAGCATTGCCGGTCTCCTTTACGTTCTGACGCTGTCCGTAGTAGAAAGCCGGCTCGTCCGGCTTATGGTTCATGAACGAGCGGAAGTCTGCGCGCCCGAAAAATTGCTGCGCGATCTGATTGGCGCGGCCGAGCAACACGCCGGTCGCGGCTTCATTCGTCTTGTCGAGCCCGACGGAAGCCGACTGCGCCTCGGTGACCAAGACGTCCACGTCCAGATAGCGCTCGCCGAGCGAGTGGCCCAGCATGAACTTGCTGAGGGACTCCTGCGCTGAGATGGTCAGCTCGAAGATGCTCCCGGCCCAGCGCGCTTTACCGCGGTCGGGCGTCTTGGTCGGATCGGCGGTCACCTGGCTTGTGACCGTGCCGATAGCAAGCACTTGGATGTCGTCCGGGTCCTGCCCCAGGAACTTGCGTGCCTCGTGCACCGCGAGTAATCCAGGAGCGTTCGCCACCAGGCCGCCGTCGACATACTGCTGTGAATTCATTTCATAAATCGGGAAATAAGTCGGCGCCGCGCTGGTGGCCATTGCCACGTCCACCATGCGCAGGCGATGATCGCGGCCAAAGTTCTGGTGGTGAGGTGTCTTGAACATCTGCGGCGCACCCGAGGTGTAGTTCACCGTGGGAATGAGAAGTCGCGTGCGGCTGTCGCCGAGCAGCCGCTCGCCGAGATATTCCTCGCGCTCAAGCAGATCCTTTAGGTAGCGGTTGTCGTACTTCGCGCTAAACCATCCGGAGAAAAGCCCCCTCGACCGGAAAATCTCAGCGCCGTGACTCATGAAAATGTTCTTGAGATCCGCGCCAGGGATGCGAGCCGCGAGGCCAAGCGCGAGGATGCCGCCAATTGACGTTCCGGCGATGAGGTCAAAACGATCCGCGACCCGACCGCCGTACTGCTCTTCCATCAACTCGAGGATCCGGGCCGAGAACAAGCCGCGGTACCCGCCGCCAGAGAGAGCAAGAATTTGAAATCTCTTTCCCATTACCGTCCCGCTGCTTGTAGGCGAGCGCTGGATGGCCTGCCCGCTGTAAGTCTGCAAATTGCTGCATGCGCCATGCGGTTCATTTACGCCTCACGATCAAACTTGCCAAAAGGGTGCGTTGGCCTCAGCGCGTTTTTTCCGAATTGGCATATACCGGCGCGACGTCTACGCAGCTACCGGCATAAGGCGGGGGACTGCACAGCGGACCAGCTCATTACGATTATAACACAAGATCATTATGATCTTGTATACTACCTATTATGATCTCTACTTTTCCTCGCAATTTCAAATAAATGGCACGGATTCCTTCAAGACTTCCTAAACCTCGCCCCCCTGGCGCAGATGTCGCGTCCGGAGCGCACGAACGACTCGTTTTTATAGACTTTCGCTGTCTATTCCTAGGAGAACTTAGACGAACGGATCTGACGACAAGATTCGGCATCGGCACCGCGGCAGCGACGCGCGACATCGCCTACTACCGAAAAGAGCTGGGCGGCAAGATCGAACTGGAACCAACTACTAAGTCCTACCAACCAGCGGACAATTTTTCTGCGGTGTTCGAACACGATGTGGAGCAGGCTCTGACTGCCCTGTCTCGGGGTTTCGGAGAAAGTCAGACGAGTAGAACGCGAGCGCTCGTGCCATGTGAAACGCCGCCGGAGCTGTGCAACCCGCGCGTAGAAATCCTTGCGCCGATTACGCGCGCCATTCACTGGAAGCGCCCGGTCAGTATTCGTTACAGCTCGTTTTCAAGCGGGGAGTCAGCTCGAGAAATAGTTCCCTTCGCACTAGCCAACAATGGGCTGCGATGGCACGTGCGCGCCTTCGACCGACGGCGACAGCAGTTCATCGATCTCGTTCTAACACGCATCCACGAGGTACAGGAACTGCGCCTGGGTACTGTTGAGGAACATGAGCTGCCTGAACACGACCTAGAATGGGGGCGCGTGCTGGAACTGGAACTCGTTGCACATCCGAAGGAAGAGCGTCCCGAAATCGTCGCGATGGACTACAAGATGAGGGATGGCGTACTAAGAGTCCGTGTTAGGGCGGCGCTTGCGAGTTATCTGCTTCGGCAGTGGATCGTTGACTGTTCGCCTGATCACTCGCTAATCGGTACCGAGTTCCGACTTTGGCTTCGGAATACACCTATCCTCTACGGCATAGCCAATGCGCATCTTGCGCCGGGTCACAAACCATGAACAATGTCATGCAGAAATTGACGTAACGGATGACAAAGTCCTCCGTATTGCTCGCTCGGCCTCCCTCAGGTTGGATGATGTAATCACCCGCAACTCTCCTTCATCGAATCATCACAGCCGCCGTCAATCATCAGCAGCGAAAGCGGCGTCAGTCGTCACTCGCTCACGCTTCGCCCTCCTCCGCCGCTCCACCGCGTCCAGGCCGTTGAACTCGGCCGGCGGCCGCGAGTTGAGCCATTCCATCACCTCGCCGCGCAGCCACCCGACGGAAAACTCGCTGCCGATCTGCCCTGGCCTCGGAAACGAAGGATCGCGCCGCATCAGGTCGTAGATCGCCTGCCTGGAGCGCCGGCCGAGGAGGGTCACCATCTACTGCCATTGATTATCATAGGCCGCTGCATGTAGATAAAACCCGCGTGGCAGGGACCGGCACAGCAAATGGCAGGCAATGCAAAGGGACGGGGAAAAACGGCGCAACGGGCAGGGCCTTATCCGAAAGGGCCGGCCACCGCGCTCATACCGTACGATGGCCGGAGAAATGGCGAAATGGGCAGTAAACGGCATCGAGCCGATCGAGGTCGGTCGTCGTCACAATTGAAATCCGCCATCGCAAAACCATTCGTCCTCTACCAACGCTGTATACATGGCCGTTTGCCATGAGTTCACGTGCGCATCCATGCAACTTTCAGCCTTGTCACGTAGGTGCGCCTTTACTCCTGCCACTCCTGTTCGTGCGAAAAGTTTGTCAAGAGAGTAGCGAATATTCACAAGTTCTTCTGCTGAGTGCGAAGCATATAAAGCGGCTAATTTGAAAACCATGAAGTGGTGGCGAACGCGCGCGGTCCGAAGTGCACTCCACCCAGGCGGGGAGTCAACGAAGAAACGAACAGCGGCAGGAGATGTTTGAACAACCTCGGCGTGTAACCATCGGTCGTCTTCAACATCGTCGAAGTACGGGTGCAGGGTCTGCTCTTCTGCAGCTCCCGGAATGACATCGATCTTGGCCTTGTTACAGTCAGCACAGGCTGGAACAAGGTTTGTGGGGACAACTGACAGCGCTGGGTAGTGAGCTTTGGCTAGATGATGATCCAGAGTGGACACCGTGCGCTGGCCGCAAAGAGGACACCGCCCGTATGCGGGAGCAGCCATTAGTTTGTCGTATACAGGACGACCCGGCGTACCCTTTTTCGCCATCCTCAGGACATACACATCGGCCATTTCCTCCTTGCTCACCACACCCCCCACATTACTTTGGGGGGGCAGCATGTGGAGCGTCGCTAGGGAGGCTGCACTTGCGAATTCGCTCGCGGCGCTTACGACATTTCCCGCAACGGAGGCTAGCCGTTTCTTCAGGTTTGGATCCCGAACAGCGCTAATACAAGCAAGATAAACGTCTGAAGGAGCATCAGCGGGCTTCGCCAACTTTCGCATCAGTTAGCTCTTATTCCCGGAATCGCGTTCGGCAATTAGGGCGCGCGCAATCGCGCGCGCCTCGGTTCCAAGTTGCTCGCCAAAGCGCTCAAGGACCGCCTCGAATTGACGTTGGTCTTTTATCGAGTCTTGAAGTAACTTATGGAATCCGGAATGCGTGACTTCGAGTCCAAATGCCTCACGCGTTAGCACGCCGACGTTTTCTCCAAAGGTTTCTATTTCAGGCCGCTCCGCGGTGGCTTCATGGCCTGTCCGCCGTAGCTTCCACGCACAATTTCGAGGCACCTCTTGAAGCACAACGGGCGAATGCGTCGCCACAATGGCAACACCGTTTCGATTGACCAAGAGGTCCGATAATGATCGGACAAAAGCGGAGAGAAGAGGCGGATGAAGATGTGCCTCGGGTTCGTCCAGTAGAACAAGAGTTCGTTCCTCCACCGTTTCAACTAGCCGGGTGATGGTCAGAAGAACGATCTTGTGGCCGGAACTGAGCCTTCCGAAAATGGAGGAAGCACGTTTTTCAAACTCTCCATTGCCATCGTCACCAGCGAGCGCGGCCATCTCAGCCTCTTTGAAGATCGGATCCGCTTCGAGCGCTTCTAATGCCCTGCGCCATCGAACCGCCCTGGCTCCCCGCATGCAAGCGCGAACGCTATTTACGAACTCTCTGGTCAACATTTCTGGGCTCTTGGGGCTGCCGATACCCTCCCCCGTGTTGCTCGATCGTTTTAGTCCAATGTACGAGTATTGGACTCCAGCCGACCTATCCTTCTGCTCAGGCAGCGGTTCAAAGGGGTCGAATGCACTGAATGTAACCGAGACCACATTCGCAAACGGTTGCGAGTCTTCGACGGACCTGACGAATGGATTTGAGGGACTCTCTGACGTTTCAAAGGAAAAGGAGCCAGCCTGCCTTCCAGTTACTTTCTTGTCTACCAACGCCTGGGTCATTAGATTCAAGATGTACGTTTTCCCAACACCATTCCGCCCAATTAGAACGTGAATGTTTGTCGGCGGATTGGATTCCGGCTCCACTTGAAAGGATAGAACAACAGGCGGTTGCTTACTGGCGACGCGTCGTGGCGCCGTATAAGAAAACTTGTAACGCGAGAGCCTGGCACCTCCCAGTGCCAAGCGCCTAAATTGGCCTTGCACGCTGGTAGGTGTAACGGATCTTAGAAGCGATATGGTAGTTACTCGCTCTTTCAGGGCCCTCTGAAACAGCTCCTGGTCTACGGCCACATCGCGCAAGCCAGTTAGAATTCGGTCGCGCAGCTCGTTGCCTAGCGCATTGAGGCGTTCGTAGTAGCTGTCGTCCTGACCAAGGGAAAAAAAGCGTTCGTCGAGACTCGCGAATACGTTTGGAATCGCCGGTCTACGCTGGTTTCGCCGCATTTTAAACTGGCCGATCTTTACGCTGCCAACATCATGGCGATGGCCGGACGCGTCGAATACCAACACCACATATACAGTGGAAAACTCGAACCAATCGTCCCAGTTATCAACGACTAGGATGCCCGCGAACTCGGCAGACGACGGAACCTCTCTGGGAGTCGAAACGACCGTGAAGGTGAAACTCTTACCGTTCATCGACTGACTGTCCACCAAGAATCCTGCCCATTCACCCTGAATCCAGCGCCTTAGTAGTATTGCCGAATGTACTCGTAGGCCTTATCAAACAGCTCCTGGTCCGTGTGGAGCTTGTATTTGAGCAACGTCCGGCGGAGCTCGCGCTGGACGAGCCGCTCACCCTGAGTAGTCGCCTGCCAACCGTCGAAGCGAACCTTTTTCACGATGTCGTCGATGTCTTCGACGATGCGCTCGACGATGATATGAGTGTTCTTGCTCTTCGCTTCTTTGAACAGCTCCGTGAGGGCTTCTTTCGCCTTGTCACGCTCCTCTTCCGGGGCAACTTCCTTCTCCGCCTCGACAACGTCCTTCGCCAGTTCGAGGATTTCCTTGAGGAACTGCACGCTGGCCAGGAATCCCTGCTCGTGGCGCTCCTTGATTTTCTCCAGCCGCTCGCCGAGCGCGACAAACTTTGGATTACCGAGGTGCTTGCGCAGCCGGGCGACGAGCCGAATTTCGATCTCATGGCCCCGCTTCACGGGGTCGGCGTCCTTGAGGATGTCCTCCAGGACCTGGGCGTCGAGCACCAATGTCTCCAAGTCGTCCCGCACCGACTCGACATGGACGTTCTGGTTGATGAGTTCCACCGTCTTCGCGCCCAGCGCGTGCCACAGGAGCTTGCCACTCCCGCTCGGCGGCTTCACTGACTCGTAAACCTGCGTCAGCCAGCGGTAGTCCTTCTCGTAGGGGCCGAGGCAGGGGTCGGGTGACAATGCTTCCCAGATGGTTCCGAGCACAATGTATTGCGCGGCGAACTTGTCGCGTGTTTCGTTATTCGGCAGCCGCTGCTGGGCGGCCATCAGCCCCTCGTAGCCGCCAACACTGCGGTCCACGCCGGGGAAGAACGCGATGCACTGCTGCATCTGCACCGGCAGCGCCTTGCGCAGCTCGTCGATGTTCGACACGACCTGCTGCACTGCCTTCTCGTCGAAATCGAGCGCGCGCGCGACGTCGTCGAAGATACCGATGTAGTCCACGATCAAGCCGTGCGTCTTTTCCTGGCCCGCAGTACCGCTATAGGTGCGGTTGGTGCGGCAGATGGCCTGGAGCAGGTTGTGGTCCTTCATCGGCTTGTCGAGATACATCACCTGCAGGATCGGCGCGTCGAAGCCGGTCAGGAGCTTGCTGGTCACGATCACGAACTTGAGCGGATCAGTGGGGTCGCGGAAACGGTCCAGCAGGTCCTTCTCCTCGTCCCTGTTGCGGCGGTGCTGCTTCCATGCCGGGTCATCACCGGACGCCGAGTGCATGACGATTGCGCTCGCCTCCGCGCCGATCAGCTCGTCCATCACCTGCTTGTAGAGCACGCAACACTCGCGGTCGAACACCACCACCTGCGCCTTGAACCCGTTGGGCTCCACCTTCTGCTGGAAGTGGGTGACCATGTGTTGCACCACGGCGCGCACGCGCTCGGGATTCTTAACTAGAACGGCCATCTTCGCGGCGCGCTTGGCGAGGTCGTCACGGTCTTGCTCGGAAAGCTCGCCGGTGATCTCCGCGAATGCCTCATCGATGGCGGCGCGGTCTATCTTCAATCGGATCTCGGGCGCCTCGAAGTGCAACGGCAACGTAGCCTTGTCGCGGATCGAATCCTGGAACGAGTAGCGGCTAAAATACCCCTTCTCGTCCTCATCCGCCCCGAACGCCCAGTACGTATTACGATCCGCCCGGTTGATCGGCGTGCCGGTGAGACCAAAGAGGAAGGCATTGGGCAGCGCCTCGCGCATCTTCCGGCCAAGGTCGCCTTCCTGCGTGCGGTGCGCTTCGTCTACCATCACGATGATGTTCGGGCGCTCGTTCAATCGGCCGCCGGCCTCGGCAAACTTGTGGATGGTGGTAATGAGGACCTTGCGCACGTCCTGACCGAGCAGGTCCTGCAACTCCTTGCGTGTCGCTACCCCCACCATGTTCGGCACGTCGGCGGCGTTGAAGGTGGCTGTGATCTGCGTGTCGAGGTCTATGCGGTCCACGACGATAACCACCGTGGGGTTGCCGAGTCGCGGGTGCAGCCGCAGCTTCTGCGCGGCGAATATCATAAGGAGCGACTTGCCGCTGCCCTGAAAGTGCCAGATGAGGCCCTTCTTGGGATAGCCGGCCACCACGCGGGCCACGATCTTGTTGGTGGTCTCGAATTGCTGGTAGCGGCAGATGACCTTGATGCGGCGGTGCTTGCTGTCGGTGGCGAAAACGGTGAAGGACTGGAGAATGTCGAGCACCACTTCCGGCCGGAGCATGCTTTGCACAGTCGTGCGAACGTGGTGGAGTTGTCCTTCGTACTGGTTGTCGTCGTCACGCCAAGGGCCCCACATGTCTATCGGCATACGGATCGAGCCGTAGCGGAAGAGCCGTCCCTCGGTAGCAAAGGAAAAGGCGTTGGGCACGAACATCGCCGGAATTTCGCGCTCGTAGATCTGGTTGATCTGGAACGCGCCGTCGAACCACGTCACGGCACTACGCGCGGGCGTTTTCGCCTCCCCGATGACGAGAGGCAGGCCGTTCATCAGGAACAACACATCGAAGCGCTTCTCAACGGCGCCGGCCCGGAATGTCCACTGGTTGGTAACCGTCAGCCGGTTGTTGCCGGCGTCGGCAGCGTCCAGCAGCCGCACCGGCACGTGCTCGCCATTCCGGCCGAACGGCATGGTCTTCTCGCCCCGCAGCCAGGCCATGAAGTTCTCGTTGGCGCGCACGAGGCCATCGGCCTGAACCGAGAGCAGAATGGCGCGCAGGTTGTAGATCACCTCGTCCGCGCGGTCGGGCCGGTTGGCGATCTCCGGGTTGAGCCCGATCAAAGCCTCACGCACCCACGTTTCCACCATCACCTCACCGGGCTGGCGCGGCACCCGGTCGGGGGGCACGTACGCCCAACGCGCGGGCGAGGCACCGCCCGCGCCCGAATCCCTCCGATAGAGCGGCAGATCTTGCTGCGCGGTGCGGTGCGGCGTGCCCGCGAGCCCCGACGCGGCATCGAGGATCATCTGCTCGACAGTATTGGACTCGGTGAAAGTCATAACCCTAAGTGAAGCAACCGTTTTGTAAATTGCCGATTAAGCCAGAGTACGATTGCATAAGTCTGTCTGTTTCCAGCAATGCATTTTCGAACCGATTGAATTCCTCAATTTTTAGCTTTTGCCTATCCAGCGAAGGAAGGTGTAGCTTGGTGGATTCAATATCAAATCTACTAATATGAGGTAAGTCGGTGCCTTGCTGACTTAACCGCAATTGGTTCTGAAACGATGCGGAATTCAAATAAAACCATAAAAAGTCTGGAAGAATCCTGTCTGAAGGCTGAAAGCGACCGACGCGCTGGAGCAATAGGGCCGGAAGATCACTATCGCTTACTCTGGCAATTTTGAATCCCTCAGCAATAAATGGACGGTCCATGGCAACAACCACATCCCCTGGCCGAAGCACATAGTCCTTGAATTCAGCGCGACGTGCGGAGGGAAACGACTTTGTTACGTCTGGGGACCAGATCAGTCTATTTACTCCAACATTTGATCCCCGTAGGAGCTTATCCCCTTCTGAGACAAACTCACTACTCTTGAACGGAAATCCAGACTGCAATTTACAAACTTCGCCGAGCTCGATCTCGCTCCTTTTACTCTCATGACGATTACCAAAGAGATCCCCGGAGAAGGCCATCAAAGTCAATTTCAAGTACTGCGCCTGTAGCCCCCATGCCTCTCTTCCTTCGTCCGCTCGCCAGAGTATTTCCGCGATGCGGCGCTGATGGTCGAGCGGCGGGAGGGCGAATTCCTCCAGCTTGAGCGTTTTCCAGTTGATGGTGGGCGAGAGCGAGCCGACGGAAATTTCGACCGCCCGTTTCATGAAGCGGTCGCTCATCAACAGGAACGGCAGGAACTCCGGAAGCACCATCTTCGGTTTCGCCCGCACGACCATCGCGTGCGCGGAACAGATACCGTCGAACTCCGCCACGGCCAGCTTTCTCTGATAGGCGCGCCGGCGGCCAAAAATTATGTCGCCCTTCCGAAAACGCAGCTTGGTGCCGATGACATCGCTGCCCTTGCCCCAGCGCCGGATGTGCAGGTCCTGCGGGTCAAGGTGTTCCAACCCGACGTAAATCTCTTCAGCCGCCTCGCTCGGTTCGGCGCGCTCGTTCACACTCTCCGCGAACGCCCCAAACGGAAGCCGCTTCCACCCCTTACGCTCGAAAAGTGGGAGCTTCGCCCACGCTGGGTTGATCTTTAACTGATCGAACTTGGAGTCGGGTGCGTTCATGACTGATTAAACTTTTCCTCGAATTTTCCTATTTCCATCAGGATTTCGAGGAATTGCGGCGAGTCACCAAAAAACATAGTCTCGCGCATGGCGTCGTAATCCCTTTGCCAGACGGGGTACTGGGCTCGCGTTGGGCTGAGGCGCAGCGAGCCGCGGCGGAGTGTCTCTTGCGCTTCGCGGTTTCTGCGGAAAAAGATGGAGCGATGAGTCGCGACGCGGTCGAAGAGGCCGGCGTCGGCGAGCGCCTCTTCGGCAATACCGGCGCGGATGAGGCACCAGAGGTCGTAGTAGTGGCGCGCGAGGCGGGCTTTGGGGCCGTCGACGCGGTAGGATTCCTCGTGAAGGAGCATTGCTTTCTCCCAGAAGGTTCTCTTCGGAGAGAGCGCGCGCACATGGAATGTGCTGTGCCCGAGAAGATCAGGAAGCGCTTCCGCGAGGTAAGGACGGACCTCCGGCGTTTCCGAAGGATCGATGTCGGAACGTGCGCCCAGTTCAATTTTCACGAGGGGCCGGAGGTACGCCCCCGCAGGAAAACCCGAGGGATACTCGAACAGGAGGCTGAGTGAGTCGTCGGCGTCCGCCGTCAGCTTGCCACCAGGGACACGCTCGCTGATGCGCTGCGCCAGCGCAGGTGCAAGCGTGTCTCTTACGTAGGTGCAGCAGGCTTCCTGCAACGCCTCAAGCCGCCGGTTGCGCTGGTTTGCGCTCGAGGCCGCCTCTGGCGCTTGATCGCCGCCAAAGCCGAGACTTACACGGTCCACGGTGACATCCAGATCCTCGGAAAAGCGCTCGATGAGCTTCCAGCACTTCGACAGCGAGGTACCGCCCTTGAAGGTGAGATGCGCTCCGATGCTTGGAAGCGCAAAGAGCTCGCGAAGGATCCAGCAGATCCAGAAGTCCTTTTCGATGCTGGCCGCGCGCAAACGCATGCGTGATTCCGCCTCGCGGCATGCTTCGCGCCGGTCATCGCTCGAAAGCGTGAGAAAGGCGTCCATCCACTATTTCCTGTTCCGCACCAACTTGTGAAAGATGGCGCCGATCCAGGCGGGCGCGAGATGTGCATCCTGCAGCAGCGTGGCCTTGTCTTCCGGTTTCAGGTTGCGGTGAAGCTTTGCTATCACTTTGTCGTCGACGTGGCGCTTGCCCAGCCAGCGCAGCGCCTGGATGACCAGCCCGCTGGCGCGACCCGCTGTCGCCATGTTGCGCGGCGTGGTGCGCTTGAGGATGATTTCGCGACGGCCCAGAGTGACACGGCGGCTCGGACCGTCGGTCAGAAAAACCAGCCGCACCGGTACCTGATCGGAAAGACCGAGGATATTGGCCGCATAGGCGCCAGATGGCTGCAGCCGTATTGCGTCGCGTCCCTTGAGGGCGTCTGCGATGGCGTCGGAGCTCGCGGTCAGTTGTCCAAGGCGGGGATGGGTTTGGGGCACGTCGTACAGCCCGCGTGCCACCTTGCGCAGCGTGCCGGCGCGGCAGTGGCGCGAGAGCGCTTGATCCACGGCATCGCGGCTACCCAGATCCAGAAACTGCCGCGGGCTAAACACTTTATCTGGCCCGGCTGCCAGTATTCTGGAAAGAATATTAGAATCAATGGATTGTGCGTGTTTTCCCATGGCTATCCGCCGTTTTGTCAGAAATAGTGAACCGTTTTTCTGACAAAAACAAGGCTCAACGCTTTTGCTCGCCCTTGGCAAGCAACGCTTCCAGGGATTGCCGCACCTGCCTTGAGCTGTCCAGCCACGCCGATATCGCATCAGGCAGTCCGTTGGCCGCATAGTCAGCACGTTCCTCCCGCGCCTCAGTCGTTCGCGGCCCAACGTACAAGGGGATGCTGAGGTTGCCTTCCTTCACGCGGATCTCGTCTCGCGTCGCTACGCGCGCGAAACCCGCTTCGTCCTTGAACGCCTTGTATGCACGGACGATGCGCTCGATGTGGTCGTCGGTGAGAAAACTCTGCGCGCGCTCGCGCGTCACCTCGTCAACGGCATTGACGAAGAGAATCTTGCTGCGCCGAGACTTGAGCTTGGCCGTGCGGCAGACGACGACACACGCTTCCATCGGCGAGTTGTAAAAGAGATTCGGCCCCAGCCCGAGTACGCATTCGATCAGGTCGGCTTCGATCAGCTTGCCGCGCATCTCGGCTTCTTCCTGCCGAAACAGCACGCCGTGCGGAAAGAGGATGGCGCAGCGGCCAGTCTTGGCCGCGAGGCTGCACAGGATGTGCTGCCAGAAGGCGTAGTCCGCACGACCCTGCGGTGGGGTGCCGTAGAGATTGCGGCCCCAGGGGTCGGAGGCGAACGCGTCACGGTCCCACTGCTTGATCGAATAGGGCGGATTGGCGAGTACCACGTCGAAGCGCATCAGGCGATCGCGTTCGACGAACTTAGGTTCGGACAGCGTGTCGCCACGCTCGATACGGAAATCCTCGATGCCGTGAAGGAAGCAATTCATCCGCGCGATCGAGGAGGTCATGAGGTTGCGCTCCTGCCCGTAGAGGCGCACGTTGCGCCACTCCTTGCCCTGCCGGCGCAGGTGGGCGATGCAGGAGAGCAGCATTCCCCCCGACCCGCAAGTGGGATCGTAGATGCTCTCGCCGGGCTGCGGTTCCAGCATTTCGGTCATGAGGTGAACGACGGTGCGGTTGGTGTAGAACTCAGCCGCGGTATGCCCGGAATCATCGGCGAATTTCTTGATCAGGTACTCGTAGCCGTTCCCCAACTCGTCCTCGGGCAGGTTCGCGACAGTCAGCTCGAGGGACGAGAAATGCTCCACGAGGTCGCGCAGCATGGCGTCGGGAAGCCGGTCTTTGTTGGTCCACTGCGCGTCGCCGAAGATGCCGTAGAGCTTCTCCGGGTTGGCGGTCTCTATAGCGCGCATAGCATTCTGCAAGGTGCGGCCCACGTTACGCGACGCCTTGCGCACCTCCCCCCAGTGCGCCTCCACCGGAATCTGGAAACGGTGGTTCTCAGGATAAGCGGCGAATTTCTTGTCACCGCCGGATTCCGCCAGCGCGGCCTGGGTCTCCTCGTCGAACACGTCGCACAGGCGCTTATAGAACAGCAGTGGGAAAATGAACTGCTTGTAGTCACCCGCATCAATCGTCCCGCGGAGCAGCGTCGCCGCGCCCCAGAGATAGGACCCGAGTTGCTGCTGGGTGATCCGCGCGCTCCCGTTGCGAGCTAGGTCCTTGCCGACTTCTTCCACAGTTTCTGGTTGCCGACCGCCCAAACCATGAAGTCGCAGATGCGCGATGAGTGGCATTCCTTCAGTTGTGGAAAACGCCTGTACAGCGGAGCCACCAATCGGGCGAAAGCCGGATCGGCACTCCATTCTTCATATGTGCGCCGGACTGATTCGAGATTCTTCACGAAACCCGCGATACGGAATTTAGCGTTTCCGATCCCAGGCGGCATGAGGCCGAAGAACTCTCGGACATGCCTGTCGTAAAGCGGCTGCGCCTCGTCATGGATGGAAACGAGCTTTGATGCAAATGAGAAATGGAGAAGATGCTTTCTCTTTAGAGTCTTGATTTTGACGAGGTCCAGCAGAACGCGAGAGTACGGATCCTTGGGGCGTCTCCGTTTAACAATGAAGAGCAGGTCAAAAAATCGCCGCTCTACGGCATTTCCGAGAAACGCGCTGCGCAGCCGGTAGTACTTGGCGAACCTTTCTTCAAACGCGTCCCTGTCGAAAGCCTTGTTGCTCGAAAGCAGATCCCTCAAATCAAAATAGTGCTCGATGTCCCGGGCGCGGATCGCACGCACGGCCCGGCGGAGCAAGCGCAAATGCTCCCGTTCAATGGCCATTGGTCAGCAACCCTTCCCGCTTCAGAATGGCAATCAATCTGTCCTCGGCCGCAAACGCTGCGTCGGCGCTTTCATTGAGTCGTCTCATCGCCTCCTCTACAGTGATCGACTCCTGCTCGGCCTTCGGCTCGACGTAGCGCGGAATGTTGAGGTTGTGGTCATTGGATCCGATCTCCTCCAACGTGACAACGCGGGCAATGCCCGGAACATCCTTGAGGTCGCGATACCAGCCGTGGATGTGCTCGATGTGCTCGGGCAGCAGTTCATTCTGGGCGCGGCCGGTCTTGAATTCCTTCGAAGCGTCGAGAATCAACACCTTGTTCTTGCGGTCCTTGGGCTTGCGCTGACGGAAAACGAGCACGCATGCCGCGAGGCCGGTGCCGTAGAAAAGATTCGGTCCAAGCCCGATGACCGCTTCAAGCAGATCCATGCCAAGAATCTTCTTGCGGATCGCACCCTCCTTGCCCATACGGAATAGCGCGCCGTGCGGCAGCACGACCGCCATGCGCCCGGTTTTGGGGGCCATCGACTTGATCATGTGCTGTACCCAGGCGTAGTCCCCGCTCTTTCCGGGCGGCATCCCGGCGAAGTTTCGGCCGTAGGGATCGCTCGTCCAGACCTCCTCGCCCCACTTTTCGAGAGAGAAGGGCGGATTGGCGATCACGCAATCGAATGTGGCGAGGTTGTCTCCCGAGAAAAATGCCGGATTGCGCAGAGTGTCGCCGCGCACGATCTGGAAATCCGCCGCCCCATGCAGGATCAGATTCATGCGGGCAATGGCGGAAGTCGTGAGGTTCTTCTCCTGCGCGAAGAGCTTGCCCCAGAGGGTGCGGGCGTCCTCGTGCCGCTCGCGCACGTGGTGGATGGCTTCGAGCAGCATCCCGCCCGTGCCGCAGGCTGGATCGTAGATAGTCTCGCCTTGGTGTGGGTCAAGGATGTTGACCATGAGGCGCACCACCGATCGCGGCGTGTAGAACTCGCCCGCCTTTTTGTTGGTGAGATCAGCGAACTTCTTAATCAGATACTCGTAAGCCTGGCCGAGGATGTCCGCGTCCGCCGCCTCATTGCCGAGCGAAATGCGCGAGAAGTGTTCAATCAGATCGCGCAAGAGTGAATCGGAAAGGCGCTCCTTGTTCGTCCACTGGGCGTCTCCGAAGATGCCGTAGAGCGTATCGGGATTGGCCTTCTCGATTCCACGCAGGGCGGTCTGGAGCGCCTGCCCGACGTTCTTGGCTACTGTCCTGACATCGCGCCAGTGGCAGTTGTCGGGAACCTGGAAGCGATAGTTCTGGGGAAAGAGCGCGTATTCCTCGTCGCCGCCAGACTCCGCGAGAGCGGTCTTGTACTCCTCGTCGTTGACGTCGGAGATACGCTTGAAGAACAGCAGCGGGAAAATATAAGTCTTGAAATCAGCCGCATCTACCGGTCCGCGCAAAATATTGGCGGACTCCCACAGGTGCGCTTCAAGCTGAGCCAGCGTCAGGCCGGGTTTGACGTTGTTCTTAACGGCGTCCTGTATGGGCGTTGATGCCTTCTTCCGGCCCCGTTTTTCCTGCGGCACGGTCTCTCCCTCCCGTTAGCGACAGAGTGTGCGGCAGGAACGGACCAATTTCAATCACTACGGCCTGCGGCAGGGCCCGAGAATGTCGGCAGTTATTGTCAATAGCCGACGTTTTGTATTGGGGATCCTATTCGGCAACGCAAGCCCGTCAGGGCTGATCGCGTATTACAGTTTGTACTTTGCATCTGAAGGAACCCCTATGCCATACGTCACCATCCGCTACGAACGGGCCAAGCTCTACGAGGAAGTCTGGAAGGAAGCCGTTACCACAGTCGCAAAGCGCTACGGCGTATCCGACGTTGCTCTTCGGAAAATCTGTAGGAAACTCGCAGTGCCGTTACCGCCGCTTGGCTATTGGGCCAAGTTAGCTGCAGGGAAAAAACTCCCAACCCCGCCGCTTCCAGAGTACTCTGGTCCGACAGAGATCGTGAGAGAGCGCTTCGTTAGTCATGACCACGGGGAGCCGGACCCGGAGCATCTCGTCGCCCGGCGGGAATTCGAGGCCCGACCCGAGAATCAGATAGTCGTTTCCGAAACGCTCGATATGCCGCACCCGCTGGTTGCCGCCACCGAACGGGCGTTCCGACGACTGAAGCGCCGGGACCTGCGTGACGTGCCAACCACAGAGCGCCAATCTCTGGATATTTCTGTAAGCGACGGGAGCGTCCCGCGGGCACTCCGGATCATGGATGCGCTAGCCAAGGCGCTGGATGCGCGCGGCATACCTCTACGAGTGATCGAGTCGGAGAGGAAACGGCGGTCCTGCGTGACGCTCCAAGGCCAGGACCTCGCCGTCCGCATCGTCGAAAACACCTTGCGCACCGAACGGGAGCCCAATGAAAAGGAACGCCGCGATAAGGAGAAGTACGGTCATGTCTATCTCCCAAACCGCTACTCACATCAGCCGACAGGCATGCTGAAGCTGGGAATCATTGGCGGCTATCGCGACGAATTGCAGAAGGTCGTGGCCGACGGCAAGCGACAGCGGGTCGAACAGTGCCTAAACGAGTTCGTGGTCAAGCTTGAGGCAGAAGCTGTACACCGAAAGCGTGAGGCAGAACGTCAGGAACGGGAGAAACGGCGCTGGGAGGAACAGGAACGCCGGCGGCGTGCGCGTGAAGAAAAGAGGGAGAAGGAAATCGAACAGTTGAAGGCTCTCGAAGAGGAGGCGGGTAACTGGAAGAGAGCGGAAGAAATCCGGGCCTACGTTGCTGCGGCGGAGGCAAAGAAAACGCGCGAAGGCGGCACCATCGATAGCGACAGCGAGTTTGGCCAATGGATAGCTTGGGCCCGGCACAAAGCGGATTGGATCGACCCGCTCGTCAGGGCCAAATGCCCGGTGCTCGATGCGGAGTAAGGTGCTGGCGATTCAGGCCGCGCGCAAGGACACCACGTTGCGCACGGTCAGCGCTTCAAGGTAGTCCACCCACTTGTGCAGTCAGGTGCGCGCCTCGGCGTCATCGCGATAAAGATCGCAGACGCACTCTATAATGTCGGCATGAAGCCAGATGCCGCGGCCGATTCCTTCGCCGCCCACACGCCGATGATGCAGCAGTACCTGCGCATCAAGACGTTGCACCCGGACATGCTGGTGTTCTACCGCATGGGCGATTTCTACGAGCTGTTCTACGACGACGCCGAGCGCGCCGCGCGGCTGCTCGACATCACGCTCACGCGCCGCGGCGAGTCCGCCGGGGAACCCATCAAGATGGCGGGCGTGCCGCACCACTCGGTGGAGCAGTACCTGGCGAGGCTGGTGAAGCTGGGCGAGTCGGTGGCGATCTGCGAGCAGATCGGCGACCCCAACGCATCGCGCGGCCCGGTCGAGCGCCAGGTGACGCGCATCGTCACGCCCGGCACGCTGACCGACGCCGCGCTGCTGGATGACAAGCGCGACAATCTGCTGCTGGCGGTGGCCCGCGAGCGCGCGACGCTGGGACTCGCCTGGCTCTCGCTCGCTTCGGGCCACTTTTCCGTGATGGAAACGGCCGTCACCAACATGACTGCCGAGCTCGAGCGGCTTGCACCCTCGGAGATCCTGGTCCCCGACGATGCGACGGCCGAATTGTTGAATGGCTCATCCGCTCCCGTCAAACGCCTGCCCCCGTGGCAATTCGATTTCGATTCCGCACGGCGCGTCCTGACCCGACAGTTCGAAACCCATGACCTCTCCGGCTTCGGCGCCGCCGGCCTGACCGCCGCCCTGTCCGCCGCCGGCGCGCTGCTCGAGTACGCCCGTTCCACGCAAGGCACGGCGATCGCGCACGTCAAGAGCATGGTGGTGGAACAGGCGCGCGCCTGGGTGCGCATGGATCCCGCCACCCGCCGCAACCTTGAGCTCACCGAAACCATACGCGGCGAGCCGGCGCCGACGCTGTTCTCGCTGCTCGACACCTGTGTCACAGGCATGGGCAGCCGGCTGTTGCGCCACACTCTGCACCATCCGCTGCGCGACCGCGTCGTGCTCACATCGCGCCTCGGCGCGGTGGCGACGCTAGCCGGCGGACCGGGAGGCGCGCCCTGGCGCGCGCTGCACGGTGTTCTCAGGCAATGCGCGGACGTCGAGCGCATCACGGCGCGCATCGCGCTCAAGTTCGCGCGCCCGCGCGATCTCTCCGGCCTGCGCGAGACGCTCGAGCGCCTGCCTCAGCTTTCCGAATCGCTCGACTCCCACCCCGCCCCGCGCCTGGCTGAGCTTGCCCGGGCGCTCGCACCACAAGACGATCTCACCGCCCTGCTCGCCGCCGCGATCAGGGCGCAGCCGGCCGCAGTTCTGCGTGAGGGCGGCGTCATCGCCGACGGCTACGATGCCGAGCTCGACGAGCTGCGCGCGCTGCAGTCGAACTGCGGGGAGTTCCTGGTGCAGCTGGAAGCCCGCGAGCGGGCGCGCACCGGCATCTCGAACCTCAAGGTCGAGTACAACCGGGTGCACGGCTTCTACATCGAAGTGACGCGCGCGCAATCCGACAAGGTGCCGGACGACTACCGCAGGCGGCAGACGCTCAAGAACGCCGAGCGCTACATCACGCCGGAGCTGAAGGCGTTCGAGGACAAGGCGCTCTCCGCGCAGGAGCGGGCGCTCGCGCGCGAGAAAATGCTTTACGACCAGCT
>JBGQGU010000001.1:0-42217 GCA_041497655.1 Gammaproteobacteria bacterium | reverse complement strand
TGCGCTCGGGCAGACTGCCGAATAAGACGCCTAACTCAAACGGCTTCGGAATGCGGTAGATGTGATCCTGCGTCATCACGATCCAGAAGAGATCGCGTTCCCAGTCCGGGATCTCCTTCCAGCGCGGGTCGTCCTTGTTCGCCCACCACAGCAATACCGAGGGCAGGGTTATCGCAGCCAAAGCCTTTGCCGTGGTCCCGACCGGATTATCCTGGAAGGCCCGCATCATGCGGTCCACACCCTGCAGCGCGGGATTCATGAACGCGGTCGCGCGCGTCCAGTTATAGAAGAACGGATCGGCACCGTGGCGCGCGAAGTCAACGGTTCCCTCGCGGGTCAACATCGAAAGGGCCTGAATCTGCGCCTTGGTTTTCGCGGTAGCCAACTCATCCACGGCGATTCCGAGGCGGGTCACGTTCTCCAGCGTCTCGGAGAGGATCGCCAGCGCCTCGAATGGCGACTTTGCGACGTTCCACGCTTTTTCCATCAAGTGAGTCTCGGGCTCAATCGCGTACAAGTGCTGGTCGATATAGCGCCGCTGGATCGACACCATCGCGGCGTTCCCCCCTCCGCCCTTGAGCCAACTCTGATAGGGCTCGCTCTCCTGCCACAAGGCTATCGCGCCGCGCGCGGTCTTGATCGGGTGCGAGCCCGCATAGATGAAAGCTGACATAGCATCCCGCACGATATTGCGTAACGAGAAATCAGGCGACAGCGTGACCCCGGCCCGCAGCCAGTTCGCCGTCGATCGCAGCATCGAGGACAGCGCGCTCGCTTGGGCCGCATCCAATCCTTCGTAGGCCCGCGCCAGCTCGGGATCGAGCTGGTAGAGCACGCGCTTGCCGTCCTCGAACACCGCCAGCTCGCCGCGTCCTGCAATATGGGATGATGGCCTGAAGGCGGTGAACGCGGCAGGATCGGCCTGGATGCCGTTTTCCTTGAAGAAGCGCGCGACCTCATCTTCCGTGATGCCAATCGGCCGGATGGCCGTCTTGAGCTTTTCCACGAATTGCGGCAACTGCCCGACGAGCGCCTGCCGCGCCATGTTGTGCTCCGACAGCGACAGGAATAAATAGGTGTCGAGGATGTCGCTCTTGATCGGATCGAGGATCAGGCGCTCGCTGCCAATTGCGCGCTTGACCGGACTGCGCGGCTCGGCTCCGCCGGCTGTACGCGGCTCTCCCTCGAAGAAACGATAGAACGGCACGTGCGCCTGATACGCTTCGTGCATCGCGGAGACCGCATCTTCTGACAGGATGCCGCTTTTCTGAGCGTAATCGAGGAGCGCATTTTTGTACCGGACCCTGGCAACCGAAGCACTCTCGAACTTCGCCGCGCCCTCATCGACCACCTGCCTTGCGGCCTCCAGGTCGATGCCGGTAGCCTTGCCCGCGGCTTCTCGTTCGATCGCGTGCTTGGCAACGATGTAGGCCGTGAATCCTTGCGGGTCCTCGCCAGCCATATTGAGCACAGCTTTGTAACTTGGCCCGACGTTCTGGTAAGTCTCGGCATCGAACGCGCCAAACTCAATGAACTGCTTGGCCTTGCCCGCGATCCCGGCCGTGAGACGCTGAACCTCGTACGGGCCGATCTCGCCAGTCTTTAAGCCGGCCTCGGTCTGCGCCAGTTTTATGGGATGAAGGCGATCGACGTATTCTGTGTACCAGTCGTGCAGGGTCTGCATCACGCCACGGGCGGGCGCTGTCTCATCAGTCACGATCCGCGCAAGCACCTTGTTCGCGGCCTCCGAACGAGGCGGCCCTTCTCTCGCAACGGTCGCCGCAAGTGGTTCAGGCGGTTTCTCCGGCGGCACTCGGAATGCCCGCGGCACAGGCAAATTGTCGGAAGCCAGATCCTGCAGGATGCTCGGGTCTTTCTCGGCGGCCTCAAATAACGCTTGCGGATCGAGGCCGGTTTTTTTGTAGACCGATTTCATTTTCTCCGATAGAACTGCCGCAACTTCTGCATCACCTCCAGCCATTGCCTGAGCGGTAGTGTCAAATGTGTTCTTCGTGGGAGCCTCGCCTGCGATCCGACGACCAAGCGCGCCGATGAGCGGCGCTGGCAGCATCTGGATGGTCGCTTCTGTCAAAGCCCCAGCAGTCGGGCTTCCGGTTATGTCGGTTACTTTCTGCCCGGCAGTTTCCGAGACTTCCATCAGCTTCGTAAATGGCAGGTTCACGATAGGTGATAGCCATTGCCCGGCTTCGGTCTGTGGCTGATAGGTCATGTAGTGGCTGAACTTGGAAGCGATTTCCTTCGGATCGTCCTTGCTGAGTCCCAGGCCGCGCGCGATTAGCGTTCCAGCCCCTGTACCGAGATAGGTTGGAAAGCCAAAGGTGATGCCAGTCGCCACGTTCAACGCAGCCTCGATGGGACCATAGACGGTGGCGATACTCTTGACGGTGTGGCCCAGGTTCTCAAGCGTCGAGACCGTGTATTTGGCAAGACTCGCGTTCGCTGCCGCCGTATCAGGTTCACCGAACCAGGCGGTGATCTCACCAGGCTGAAAGCCAGCGGAGGCAAGCTGTTCGCGCTGCTGCGTGGCCCACTGGCTGATCTCCTCTGGAGAAAACCCAGCGCGCTCGAATTGCTGTATTTGCTCGGACCCGTTCATCGGGCTAATGGACGGTTTCTCCACGTACCGTCGCGCCGCGAATCATGCTGTCTGGATTGCGGTGAACGTCTACCGTATAGCTGCGGCCGCCCGCTTTTTCGGAAATTCTGATGCTACGGATTAGATCATCGCCACCGCGCTCGAAGTAGAAATCCCACTCAGGCTCCGGGCCGATGTCAGCAGACTGAACCGCCTGGGGCGCGGTGGATTGCTGCCGCTCGCGCTCTCCCGCGAGGCTTTGCTCTGCTTCAGTTGCTCGACGCTCGGCCTCGGATCGTTGCTTGAACTGATCCGCGAGCCGTTCTTCAGCCTCAATCACCCGAGCTTCGGCCTCATCCAGCTTTGGCTTCGTCTCGGCCTCAAGCTGATCGAGAAGCGCCAACTCGGTCTTGCGCCACTGCCTCGCATCGAGTTCCTTGCGCGTCTTATACTCCGCTTGGAGGGCCGCCCGCAGCTCGACAATCGCTTTATCCTGCGCCGCATTTTCCCGGTACTCCGCTTCGAGCCGCTCGCGTAAGGGTCGCTCGGCCTCGATGCGCCGCGTTTCCTCTAGTTGCGCACGTTGATCGCTAAGGACTCCAATTTCACCACGTACGCGGGCCAGCCGCGCCTCTCCCCTAGCCTCGAAATCGACATCGAGCTGCCCGCGCCGCTCCACGGCTGCGCGCGTGGACGCTTCGTCGAGGGTGGCGCGCTCCCGCCGCAGCGCATCAAGCTTCCGCCGTAATCGAGATAACGACTCCTCCGCCGTTGCCGCAGGCGGGCGATCGGTAGCCAGCCGCTCGGCCCGAGCAACGGCGTCGCGTTCCTCGAATTGCCTGCGTTCAGTCTGCAGTCGGTCGAGCTGCTCGCGCACTCGCTGCAGGCCAGCCTCCGTAGCCGAGATCATTACCCCCCCAACCGATCGCCAGTAGCAGCCTCGCTCGTCAATATGGTGGAAGCGCGGCCTCTCCGAACCAGTTGCTCGCGAATGCTTGCCCGCATCGCGTCGAGATTGTCCTGAGAACCGAAGATCGGCATGGTGACGGGCGGCGAGACCTGCGGGCCGGCCCCGAGCGACTCGCGGGCGCTCTTTGCTGTGCTGGCAGCACTGGCTGCGCTGATGAGCGAGGCAATAGGCGTGATGAGGGTCGCGAGGGTTTTCGCGGTAGCCAGGGCCGAACTCGCGCCCGCTCCGGCACCCGCTGCGACAGTACCACCACCAGCGGCCGTGCCGGCGCTTGCCCCGCCGGCCGCAGTTCCAGCCGCAGCTCCACCTGTAGCGCCACCAGCGCCCATTGCGCTGTATCCGCCGTAGATGGCGAACGCCGTGCCGATCGCCCGCCCGATGTCGCGGTAGCGCGGATTCTGCGAGAGTACGGTCCCGCCTCCTGCGATGTCGCCAAAACTCCGATCCTTACCGTACGGTTTGCCCCACTTGCCATAATCAATAGCGACGTTCAACGCCGCGGGTGAGCCGGGAATCTTCCGCTCGATACCGAACGGGTCCGAGAGGTTGAGAACTTTGCGGGATAGCCAGCTCACAGTTTTTCCATGAAAAAAAGCGCGGCGGCATGCGCCTCGTTCACACTCAAACCCTTCGCGACAAATTCCGAAACGAATGTCCGCTCGAACCCTGTCTCGTTCGCGTGCTCACGCACGAAGGCCCATAGGCGATCCAGGTCCTCCTTCGGGCTCGCGGCGATGGTGTCGTGGACGACCTCCGATTCCCTGATTAAATCTCTGTAGCGCGCCTGGAGGTTTTCCGAATCGGCAGATTTCCAATAAATCGAATTCCGGTCCGCCATCAACGATTCAATCGCGGCCCGTTCGTTCCCGTTGTGCTTTTTCGCGGCCTCCGTGAGCACGGCCGGAGACTGTCGCGCCTCCGCGGCAAGCTTCCTCAACGTCGCAGGGTCGTTAAGTAAGCGCGTGCCGTCCGCCGTGACTCCGCTTTCGTATGCGGCGCGTTCCTCCGGCGGCATGCGGTTCAGACGGTTGTTTATAAGCCTGACGTTCGCGTTTTCTTCTCCGCTATCGTGCCAGTCGGAGAGTCCCACTTCCGCGCGTTGAGCATCCCGGAAATCGCGGTATTCCGCATCGCGGGTGGGCGATTTAACGCCGGTCACGCGTTCCCAATCGGTCCGAAATTCAGGCGGAGCCGGTTGATCTGCGGCGCCGGTTGCGGTTTTGGTTTCGTCGCTCACGCTGCGCTCATTTGTTCAATCGCGCTTGCCGCCGGAATCCGGGGGAGGAGAATCCCGGAAACCGGCGGGGCGCAGGAGGAGCACAACATGGCACTACCATGACACCACCTACAACTCTTGAATCCATCGAATCCATCACGCGGTGGAGGCCGACGAGAGAGTCACGTCGTACGATCCGGTGCTGAAATATGATGCCGACGCCGTGCTGAAATTCGCGGTTGAGCTGACGACGGAGTGCCACGACACGACACCCGGCCGGGGAGCGGCAGTGGTTTGAATGTGGACAAGCAAATCCCCGACCCGCATCCCTAGCGTCGGGCCTGCGTTGAGCGACACGCCCTGACGAAATGGGGTCGCGCCTGCGCCCGTCAGGTATCCAGTGATTCCTGCGAAATCGGTGCTTACATCACTCGACACGCGCGAAAAAATCGCGCTGCCGGGCGCCCATGCCGGGTCACCTGCAATAAGCTTAATTTCAGATGATCCGCCGTATGCCATGTGCGCCCTTTCGCTACGATACGTATTTGGTCGGTTGATCTCCCGCGAAAATCGCGTGCTTCAGAAAAGCTTCGTAACATTCCTGATAGGTTTTCCACGGCATCCCGGAGTCCATGAATTTAAACCCGTCGGACTCGCGAATCACGATGTAGCCGTCAGGCTCTCCCGGCTTCGTGCGTTCAATGTGAAAGCCCCCCGGCACCGGCTTGGGTTCGCCCGCTGCGGACAGACGGGGTGCGCCTTCGCCCGCCCACTTGAGCCGCGCCCAGACGCGGCCCACGTTCGCATCCACCACCTTGAAATCCGCATACCAGGAACCATCCTTCGCGCCGGCCTCGATCGAGTCGCCTCGTCGAACGTCGTCCGAGAGCCCATTCCAGTACACGGCGTGCATGTCCAGCTCCGCCGCGCTCATGCCCGCCTCGACCCAGACGGTCCACACGTTATTGACAATTTCCCGTAAGGACGCGTCCCCGCGCTTGAGCGGTTTGAGTTCCGGCTTCGCCGCCTTGCCCTGTGACGGCGCCGAGCTGATCGGCTTCACGGTTGCTGCTGTCGCTGCTGCTGCCTTCGCTTCGTTTGCCATGCAAATCCCCCTTGGGGTGTCGGTTGCCTGCACAGTAGCAGCCTCATCCGTGCGAATGGGTGGAGTTCGGTTCCGAAACCTTCGACTTTCTTTCGTCCCTCATTGAGCGCAGCACGGCGCGGATCGTCTCGATGTCGGGAACGCGCTGCAGCCCGTAGAACGCCGGACCCTTGTTCGCGATGCGCCGCAGCACGACACCGGCCAAGCCCGAGACGTCAAGCGGCAGCGCAGCTACCGCTTGCCGGATGCCGGCCCGAATCGTCGCAGAGCGCGCATGGCTGCGTTCGGGCGCGGCTTCAGCGCGGCCCTGCGCCGCATCCAGATGATGTTCAAGGAATGCGACCAGCTCGCCAGCGCACGGCGCAAAGGCCGTCGAGGAGAAAATCGCGCTCAAGATCCGCGCCCGATGCTGCAGCAGTAGGCTTAAGTCGCTCACCAGGAATTATTTTTCAAAAAGACACCGACCGCGAGCGTGAAAGCAGAAAAAGGCGGATTTTTGGAAGTGTTGCTAAAAACTGAGACCCCCCGTATAACTTGCCCGCTGCCAAACCCCCCATGCCGGGAGTCATTACGCATGGCCGACTGGTCCTCGCAACGCTCAAAGAACTCAAACATAACGGTTACAGCACGGCGGAATAGGTCACGGTTGCCGTCATCGACCGCCTTCTCGGCTGCGGCCACGGCCGCCAAGATGGCGGGTCCGAGCCGCGGGTCGGCGGGATCAATCATCGTTATCTCCAGCGTGGGTAGATACGTGGGTAGGACCGCGCAAGGCGACAAAATAGCTATGGAGTATGGCGGACAAATGCTCCGCTTTCATCGCCTGCGCGTGCCACTCGATCACTGCCATCTTCATCGCCGCCTCGCGGTGAACGGCACTCTGCCCGAGTGAGCAGAACTCGGGAGGCTGTTGCGCGAACGAATCTGCATGCCGACCTCTTTTTCGAACAGCCGTTCCGTCGAGCGCGCGTTTGCCTCCTCGCGCTTGGCGGCGGCTTCGGCTTCGAGCTGTCGCGCGACCTCGCTTTCCTCGACGCCAGCCGGGCCACCAGCAGCAGCGCCAGCCTCTAGCGCCTCGGCTGCACCGTCCTGGCGGGGCTCAGCGGGCGCGGCAAGCCGCGGTACGCTCTGGCGTTCGACCGCCTCGCGCGCCATTTCCATGATTAGACCAACCGAGCGACCGGTTTCGATCAACATGTGATCGCGGTCCACCTCGCCGCGCTCAACGCGCACGTCGGCATCAACGGTTACGTGCGCAGCCGCGCCGTAGCGCCGGGGCCTGCGGACGCCCGCAGCCCATTTCAAGGCGTCGATCCTGACCTTCATCGCCTGCGCGTTCGCCGCGGTTACTCTCTTTTCCAGCTCCAGGACGCGATCAGCATAGGTATCGCCTTGGTCCTCGCGTGCGCGCGCGGAAACGTCGGCAAACGAGGGGTGCTGCCGAATCCACTTGTAGACGGTGTCTTTCGACGGCATGCCTTTCCGCCTGCAGATTTCGCTCAACGACTTGCCATTGACGAGGTGTACGCAGATTGCATCCCCGATCTTCTGGTCGTATTCGAGCGGGGGTCGGCCGGGTTTTCTCTTAGCGGGTTTGGTTTTGGTCACAAGGTCTCCGTGGTGAGTCTGGTGTCAGGAGTTGCGACGGTTGCGACGCACTGCTATGTGGAGTGTCATTAGCGCGCGCGGGAATGTATCTATATAGCAACTGCGTCGCATTCGTCGCATTCGTCGCAGCGGTCATAATACTTTGAGTCGAATTCCGGCGAAGCCACGGCCTCGGATGCCGGACTCGTCTTTGATACGTCGGAAGCCATGCGCCTCGATCCGGTCGGCCATAGAGCGGGATGAGCCGGCGTTTTCGCCCGCGTCCTCGGCGAATTTATGCCACGAACTGAACAGGGCGGCATTGGTCTCCGCGCCTAGTCGGCTGCTTTCGCAGCGGTCCTCGATCCAGGCGGTGAATGTGTCCTGTGCCGAGAAGTAGTTGGAGGTTTCGGCCTTGACGCGAGCTGGCACGGTTAGGCCGTGCTGCTGCCAGTCGAGACTGCCATCTATCGCCCAGCGCAGAATCTGCGGGTATTCTTGCCGTAGGCGTTCCTTGAGGGTGCCGTCCCGTTTCTCTGGCTTGTAGGTAAATGGCACGATATGAAAGCGCCGCCGCCAGGCATCGTCCACGGTCTTGAGTACGGGCTTATGGTTTCCCCACAGCAACAACTTGAACGTCGGTCGATAGCTGAAGTTGTCCATGTGCATGAAGCGCGCGGTGAGTACGTCGCCTCCGGTCATGGCCTTTACCCGTTGCTCGTCCCAAGATCGGCCCTCTTGGGTCTCGGAGGCGATCACGAGGCGCGCGCCACGGAGCATCGCAACGTCGGTTGAATGCCGAGCGAAGCGCGATGCAAGAAACGTGTCCATTGCGGCGCTAGCGGCGTAGTCGCCCAGGATCTCGTGCAGGGCGCCGATGAAGGTTCCTTTACCATTGCCACCTAGGCCATAGATGAAGAACAGGCACTCTTCGCGAGTGTCTCCGGTGAGCGCGTAGCCGGCGATCTGCCGCAGGAAGAGTTCCAGCTCCTCGTCGCCCTGCGTCACTTGCGCGAGGAACTGACGCCACAGCCGCGGCTCACCCTCGGCTGGCGCAACCAGCGTCGAGCGGGTAATGAGATCAGCAGGGTCGGCTGGACGTAGCTCGCCCGTGCACAGGTCCACGGTCCCACCCGGAGTGCCCAGCAACCACGGACCGGTATCCCACTCATCGCCGCGCACGGCAAACGCACGGTCTGCCCGACAGAAGCGTTCCACGGCCGAAGCCACGGCCGCTTTCGACCAGTTTCTCTTGCCCTCGATATTAAGGTTTCGGCATAACTGCCGGCACCATTCGAAGGCAATGTCCGTTGTGTCCTCGCGCCAGCGAGTGTCGTCCCACAGCAACCAGCGTCCCCGATCATGCGAAAAGCGCAATACTGCACCGTGCTGGTCGGCGAAGGCCCGCGCCAGGGCGTCCTCGCTGAGTGCATAGACCGCTGTCCCTTCCTGCCCGGCCACCACGAGTCCGTCGGGTTTCTCGTTCTTCCGTGCGGGTGGCACGGTTTGCTTCAGGTCGCAGAAGCTCGTAGCCTGCTCGGGGCGCGCTGTCGCCGGAACCGCTGCGGGTCCTTTAGCCATCGGCGAACTCCGCGAGTTCGACGCCCACCTTGTGCGACTTGATAAGTTCCACGCGATGCGGGACCACCACATCGAAAGCGGCCAAGGACGAAGGTTTGCGACGCAGCACTGAGCGCGCCGCCGCCCGCAGGCGCGGCCGGTCCGTGATCCGCGAATCGTAAATCAGGATGCAATCGAGGCCGGCGCAACCGAGAAAATCCAACTCCGCAGGATTGTCATCTGGTTTGACGACCAGGTGCCAGCGCGCCGCGGCTATAGTCCAGGAGTCGAGAACTATGAGGACGTTCGCGTTGCACCAACCGGGCCTCGGCACGAGGCCCTTCTCGCGGAGGTCCAGCAAATCACGCCCGAAGGCGGGAAGGCGTAGCCGCGGGCTGTTGGGTTGCGACGCGCTCATGCCGGGCCCCGTTGCGGGCAGCTCCCTCGGCGCGTAGAATCCGAGTTGTGCCTGAATTCCTTGGGCGCCCCGGTTTCCCCCGCGGCGCCATTTTTTTTGTCAGCGCCCGGCGGCTCACCGACAGTCAGCGATTTCATGCGGCGTAGCCTTGGTGATCCCGGCGGGCTCGCAGCATCATCTGCCCGTGTTCTCTGGCTTTCTTCGCGTTCTGCTCGCGCTCGGCGTCAGCTTGAGCCGCGATCTCGATTAATCGCTGCGAAACGAGGTCAGACCGCCAGCGCGCTTTTCCCTCGATATGGTCGGGCGCGGGAAATTTGCCCGTACGAATTGCTCGGTAGAGACCCGAGCGCGACTTGTACGGGCTCGCCGCGAGAATGTCGATGATGCTGAGGTATAGAAATGGCAAGGCTTGCATTTCGCACTCCACGATAACGGCACAGGCGTGCCAATGAAGTGCAATATAGGTGCGTATTCAGTGGCGCGCACCTCGCGGTAACTATAGTTTACCGAGCGCCGGCCTTTCCTCGAATCGTCTTTACGCCCGGCTTTTTTAAACTGACGCGCCCGCCGATCTCTTGGCCTTCGATCAACGGCAGGGCGTTCGTGAGGTTTCCATCCCTGTCTCTGATCGGCCCGAATTCTTCTTTTATCAATCCACAAAGCAGTTCGCCCATGATGTGATTCGGGATCGCGCCCTTGCAGATCCTGCCGATGTACTGCTTACTGCAGCCAATGCAATCCCCGATTTCTTTCGGCGTGTACTCGAAACTTTTAAGTTTCTCAATGGCGGCCGGATAATCAAATCCAGCGCCCTTGACGGGATCAAGCCCCCTCGCAACCCGCGCCTTGTTGGCCTTTTCCAAAATCTTTTTTACCTGGCTCATCCCGCCCTCCACTCAATCCACACTAAGAGCCGCCCGGAAAAAGGCGGCTGATGCTGCGGACTCAGGCTTTCTTCTTTCTGATCGATGTGACAGTCGCGCTGCGCTTTGGCGTTTCGCAATATCTCGCCCACTCGTTCATCATCCGGCGTCTCTTCTCGAATAAATCCCCGCGGCGGTAGTCGCCCTCGACGCCCTGCACGACGTGCGCCAGCGCCATTTCGCAGACCTCGCGGGGATAGTTGGTCTGCTCGGCTGCCCAATCCCGGAATGAGCTGCGGAAGCCGTGGACGGTCAGATCGTCGCGCTTCATGCGTTCCAAGAGCATCAGCATTGCCATGTTCGAGAGCGGCTGTTTTTCCTTCATGCCGCTGAACACGTACTCGCCCTCGGGCTGTGCCTTGGCAATCGCCACCGCACGGGGCGACAGCGGCACACGATGCTCGTGTCCGGCCTTCATGCGCTCGGCCGGGACGGTCCAGACGGCTTTCGCCAGATCGAACTCGCCCGGCTTCGCGCCGATCACTTCTCCGGTGCGCCCGGCGCTGAGGATCGTGAACTCCAACGCACGTGCAGCGATGCCCTCCTGGGCGCGCAGCCGCTCCATGAACGCGCCGATTTCCTCGTAGGGCAGGGCGGGGTGATGCTTCACGCGCCGTTTTTTGTTGAGGGCGGCCAGTTCGTGCTCCAGGTGCCCGCGCCAGCGCGCCGGATTTTCGCCCGCACGGTATTTCCTGCCGGCCGCCCAATCAAGCACTTTCTCGATTCGCGCGCGCAGCCGGCTCGCGGTCTCGGGTTTGCTGGTCCAGATCGGCTCCAAGACCTTCAGCACAAGCGCGCTATCGACAGCGGAAACCGGCAGGGCTCCGAATACGGGCCCGCAGTAGGTCTCAAGGGTGTTGCTCCACTGCTCGGCGTGCTTTGCGTTTTTCCAGCCCGCCCGCTTTGCCGCGACATACTTCTCGGCAGATTCGCGGAAGCTGATCGTGTGGGCCTGATCGAGCTTTACCTGGCTGAGCTTGGCATCGCGCGCGACCTTGGGGTCGATGCCATCACGCAGCAGATCCCGGCACTCGGCGGCGCGCTTTCGGGCTTTCACGAGGGGCACGGTATGGACAGGCCCGAGCCCCATGTATTTTTCCCCGTAGCGGAAGGACCAGGATCTCGTCCCCCACTTGCTCACTTGGAGATAAAGGCCCCCGCCGTCGCAATACTGCCCACGCGGCTGTTTCTTCGCTATCCTGCGTGCTGACAGCCGATGCAATTCACGTCCCATGCTCACCTCCTATCCACGTTTCTACCCACGTCTCAGCATGGGATGCTGAGGCACTTGCTGGCACTTGTCAATACAGTAGGCGCATTTTCCCTATGAGAAATCTACCTGTTAGGCACTTATCGGCACGGCATGGCACTTCGATATGACGGACACCCTCTCCGCCAATGAAAAAACGACCCTCGCGGTCGTTTTTTCATTATGGAATTCGCGCCTGGCCCATTTGATGCGAACGCTGCGTTGCGTTCAATGAAGCGGCGAACCACCTGATGGGGCGTCATCTGGCACCAACAACAATCCCGCGAATCGCCCTTCAGCGCCATCCACGAATTGCAGCGTCAGCGCGCCGAACGTCCGCTTCTTCTTGCCGGGGCCCTTCGGCGTGATCGGTAGCTGCGCTGTCCAGATGCCGTGCCGGGTTTCCAGGACGAAGCTCACGGTATCGATCTTGTAAGGGCAATTCGCGATCGCGCCGTAGCGGTCGAGGATCTCTTGATGACGGTGGAGCTTGTCCTTCGGCAGCCCCCAGGCTTCCATGATGGTGAAAATGAAATCGGCGTTTACTTGGGCGGCGGCCGTCCGGATCGCATGAGCCGATCGGTCCTTCGACTCATCGTCCCTGGTGTTAATCTCTATCGGAATGGCCTGATCCGCCGAGAAGCTCCCCACGAAAGCGAATGGCACGAGGGATTGTCCAGCCTCCAGAAATCCGCGGGCCGTCGCTATCAGCGGATCGATGATCTTGCGGTAACTCGCTGGAAGCTCCATGGCCAACTATACCCTTTGAGCGCCTAACAAAATGAAATCCCCTCGCCCCCTGTTCAGGGGGAGAGGGTTAGGGTGAGGGGGCACGCAAACGGCATTTTGTTAGGGGCGCTTATCGAAGTCCACGCCGGTTTGAACGGCTGCGTCGAATAGAGGGATTCCGCGCCGCCCATCAGCGGGCGAGTCGGATGTACACTGGGCGGCATGGCCGAAGCGAGTCACGACAAATCGAAGTATTTCCCGGAGCGGTTCCGGCAACTCTGCCCTTTCGCGTCGGAGTTCACCAAGGCCTACGCGCAAAAGAGCAGGGAAGAGGGCGGCGCGGTCTTTTTCCATTACAAGAACCTGGTGCCGGTCGTGGGGCCGATGGCGATGGCGCATTACGACGAGGCGCTCGACGAGATGGGATTGAGCAGGACGGAAGCCCGCCGCTACGACCGCCAGGTCAGCCTCATGATGACCATGGCCGCGTGGTATGCGCGTTTCGTGTACTACGGCAAGCAGATTTTCGAGCTTACCCCGGAGCTCGCCGAAGAATTTCTCCATACCGATGTTGATGCGATTCTCGCCGGGGACATCGTGCTGCCGTTTCCCGTCATTTACCTGCATTGGGGTGCGCAGCCGGAGCTGCGGCTTCCGGACGGTTCTCCCGAGGGCGCGTACGTGCAGGAGGTCAAGCCGGGCCAGGTCGAGGTCAACGTCTGCCTCGCGCAGCCGGATTTCGCGCCGTACCGGCATGCCTGGCTCGAGGAACGCGCTAGCGGCATGAGCCTGACGCTGGTATTGGGGCAAAAGGAACTACCAATTGAGGACGTAATCGCTCAATCGATGGATTTCTCCAAGCTCGACACCGCACCGGAGACCGCCCGGGCCGATGACGAAAGCGACAGGCATTACATCGAGCGCAACGTGCAACTCATCAGTGGGCAGCGCGAGGTGGCGTCGCAGATCCTGCGTATCGTCGCCAACGCGCTCATCTATATCGACCAGTCCGGCGGACAAGGCAGGACGCGATGGCCGGATGATGCCCCCAAAGGCATGCTGGCCAAGCTCGAAGGTGCGGCGAAGGGTTCAAAGCAGGAGAAAAAACTGCTCTCGCAGCTATCCTCGATGGGCTATTCGCCCGTACGCCTTTTCGGCGAGGAGCTTGGCCAGCGGCCGCCGCTTGAAGGCGCAACGGCCACGGGCCGCACCGTTGCCGCGCACTGGCGGCGCGGCCACTGGCGGCGGCAGGCCTTCGGGCCCGGCCGCACCGAGCGCAAGCTCATCCGGATTCGTCCGGTATGGGTTGGCGCAGGCCCAGCCGGCAGTTCTGAAGGCGAGCCTGGGCGTGCCTACCAAGTCGATACCGAGGAAGAGCGGAAAGCGGACTGAACCGCCTACGTGTTGGACCGGTTTTGCGTATTGCGGTCCGTAGAAGTTCCCCTTAGGGGACTAAGAATCCAAAAAAATGCGTCGTCCGCGTCAGTTCGTCGCGTGGCTTAGTGGCTGTCCCCTAAGGATTGTCCGCTACAATTTGCTCACAATAGGGGAGGAAGGGGAGGCAAATGCGCTGGGTCGCTCCGACCGGAAAAGACGCTGCGAACGAGACACTGGAAAAGCGCCTGTGGGACGCCGCTTGCTCAGTACGCAGCGCGAAGGACGCGGCAATACCGTGGTCTGACACCGGTTTAAAGCGGCTGAGGGAGTGACCGCTTGATTATTCAACGCATTGAAGTAAAAAATTTCCGTTCACTAAAGGACGTGGGCGTTGATTGTCATGAGCTTGTTGCAATTCTGGGGCGAAATGGAAGTGGCAAATCATCTCTACTTAAGGCGATCGGGGCGTTCTATGACGTTGGCTTCTTGGCGAACGCATTCGACTACTTTGGCAAGGACACTACGTCGGAGATAAGTATTCGGATTACCTACGGCGAATTGCGCGATGATGAGCTAGCCGAGTTCAAGTCATACTTGACGGGAAAAACGCTTACGGTAACCAAGGTGATAAATGCTGGCGGCGCAAAATATTTCGGGGTTACTGGACAAATCGCGGAGTTCAGCGAACTCAGAAAGATGGCGGCCTTGCCAAAGCGCAAGGCACTAAATGAGATCATCGAGAGTAAGAAGTATCCGGACTTGGGGCCTACCGTAAAATCGGACGCCGAAGCCAATGCTTTGATGGATGACTTCGAGAAAAAGAATCCACAATTGCTTGTCCCAACACAACGAGAGGAGCAATTCTTCGGGCCCAAGAATATTGGGGGAGGCAAGATTGATAACTACACCAGATTTGTATTAGTTCCAGCCGTTCGTGATGCCACGTCGGAAACCGAGAGAAAGGGTGTCATTCTTCAACTGATTGATGTCCTTGTGGCACGAAGCGTGAATGCGAGAAAGGACGTACGCGAGCTTAATGAAGAGTTTGAAAAGAAAGTAAAGGCCGTATACAGCGCAGAGAATCTCACTGAACTAACAGAGCTTGCCAAGATGGTCACCAAGTTACTATCGCAATACGCACCAGGCGCTGAGCTTGATTTAGCCTTTGGTGATGTCACTCCGCCCAAGATCTTATTGCCAACGGCACTCGCGTCGCTAGTCGAGGACAATTTCAAATCTCCAATTAGCTACTCTGGCCATGGATTGCAAAGGGCATTGGTTCTCGCCTTGCTTCAACAACTTTCGCTGACTGATTTATCACCGCCCGAGAAGGAGCAGAAAGCTGAGGGCGAAGCCGAAGTCGAGGAACTCAAGAAGTTTCGTGTGCCTGATCTCATCCTTGCAATCGAGGAGCCTGAACTCTATCTACACCCTTCTCGAAGCAGATTCTTGTCCTCTGTCTTGGACCAATTGTCGATAAAGTCTGCAAAGGCGGAGGAGGCTCGTACCCAAGTCTTTTATGCGACGCACTCTCCGTATTTCATCAATCTGGGTCGTTTTGAACGAGTGCGGCTTGCTCGCAAGATCCCCACAAAGGACGTTCCGACGCTCCAATGCAAGATTACTGCGTTCTCGAGAGATCAGGCAGCGGGAAGACTGGCAGCTATCAGCCAAAAGGATCCAAAGCTATTCACTGGCGATACCTTCTTGGCTCATGCTATACCGGTAATGAATGCGACTGTTAACGAAGGATTCTTCGCTGATTCTGTTGTTGTTGTGGAGGGGTTAACTGAGTTTGGAATCTTCTGGGCCCTTCAGAACATCATGAAGAAAGGCTGGGATCGTCGCGGAATCGTAATTGTGCCGGCTGAAGGAAAGACAAAGATTGATAGACCAGTTGTTGTGTTCCGTGGTTTAGAGATTCCTACTTACTTTGTCTTTGATGGTGATTCCAAGCACAAAGGGAAGGGAAACAAAGATGAAAAGTCCACGGCGCAAACCAATCAATTATTGCAAAGACTGGCGAACGCTACAGTTGTAGATTTTCCGAATACTCAGGTAAACAAGGAATGGGCGGTATTTGGTGATGATGTGGAGATGGAAATCAAAGCCGCCGTGGGTGGGAAGTACTACCAAGAGGTAAGGGCATTGATTGCCGACGATTTGGGCTATAGCGAACCATCCAAGGCATTGAAAAATCCGGAAGCGGCGGCGCGGTTAATACACAGCATTTATGAAGCAGGTCATAGGGTTCCTGTACTTGAGGAGATAGTCGGTGCTGTCTCTGCCCTGATTTAAGAGTGGAGGGGACGAAGGTATGCAGAATGAGATCTGTCACGCAATCGCTGGGCGGCGACTAATTTCATTTTCGTACAAGGGTGGCGAACGTACTGTTGAGCCGCACATGGTTGCTTTTAGCAAGACTGGGAAGCTCGTTTTAAATGCTTGGTTTCTCCATGGTGGGAGCGAGTCCAAAGAGGGCCCGGGCTGGCGAACCTATGCTATGGATGAGATTTCGCGGCTAACAGTCTCAGACAAGACGTTTGGTGGGCCTAGACCAGACTACCAAGCAGATGGCGGAAGGTCTTTTCACCGGATTCAATGCGCGCTCTGAGAACCCGTAATTAATGGCAATCAAGAAATCAGAACTCTACAGCTCGCTCTGGTCCAGCTGCGACGAACTGCGCGGCGGCATGGATGCGAGCCAGTACAAGGACTATGTCCTGGTGCTGCTGTTCATCAAGTATGTCAGCGACAAATACGCCGGTGTGCCCTACGCGCCGATCGTCATTCCCAAGGGGGCCAGCTTCAAGGACATGGTCGCCCTCAAGGGCAAGAGCGACATCGGCGACCAGATCAACAAGAAGATCATCGCCCCGTTGGCCAACGCCAACAAGCTGTCCGACATGCCGGACTTCAACGACGCCTCGAAGCTCGGCACCGACAAGGCGATGGTGGACCGGCTCACCAACCTGATCGCTATCTTCGAGAACAAGGCGCTCGACTTTTCCAAGAACCGCGCCGAGGGCGACGACATCCTCGGCGACGCCTACGAATACCTGATGCGGCACTTCGCCACCCAAAGTGGCAAGAGCAAGGGCCAGTTCTACACGCCCGCCGAGGTCAGCCGCATCATGGCGCAGGTCATCGGCATCCGAGACGCGAAGACCAGCGCCGCCACCACAGTCTACGACCCCACCTGCGGCTCGGGCTCGCTGCTCCTGAAGGTGGGCGACGAGGCCGGCACTTCCCTCACGGTCTACGGGCAGGAAAAGGACGCCGCCACCAGCGGCCTCGCCCGCATGAATATGATTCTGCACAACTACCCCACCGCGCTCATCGTGCAGGGCAACACGCTGGCCGACCCCAAGTACAAGGACGGCGACACGCTCAAGACCTTCGATTACGTCGTCGCTAATCCGCCGTTTTCCGACAAGCGCTGGAGCACCGGGATCGACCCGCTAAATGACCCCTACCAGCGCTTCCAGCCGTTCGGCACACCGCCAGCCAAGCAGGGCGACTACGCTTACCTGCTGCACATAGTCCGCTCGCTCAAGAGCACCGGCAAAGGCGCGTGCATCCTACCGCACGGCGTGCTGTTCCGCGGCAATGTCGAGGCCGACATCCGCCGCAACCTCGTTCGCAAGGGCTATATCAAGGGCATCATCGGCTTGCCAGCCAACCTCTTCTACGGCACCGGCATCCCCGCCTGCATCGTCGTCATTGACAAGGAGGACGCCCACGCCCGCAAAGGCATCTTCATGATCGATGCCAGCGGCGGCTTCATGAAGGACGGCCCCAAGAACCGCCTGCGCGCCCAGGACATCCACAAGATCGTGGACGTATTCAACAGGCGGGACGAAAGCGATCCAAAATATGCGCGCATGGTGAGCTTCGAAGAGATCGAGAAGAACGAGTTCAACCTCAACCTTTCGCGCTACATCGACAGCCAAACGCCTGAAGACAACCAGGATATCGAGGGGCATCTGAAAGGAGGGATTCCTGCGGCTGACGCGGATGCCCTCCAGCGCTATTGGGCAGTTTGCCCGAGACTTCGGAAGACGTTGTTCAAAGACAGGCGTCCTGGGTACCTTGATCTGGCCGTGGACAAGGCGGTCGTCAAATCCACGATCTACGAGCACCCCGAGTTCGCCGCCTTCATCGCCGGCATGAACGTCCACTTCACTGCCTGGCGGAAAACCAGCGCCGCAACACTCAAGGCGCTACAGCCTGGCTGCCACCCCAAGCAGGTCATCGCCGCCCTGGCTGAGGATTTGCTCGCTCACTACACTGGGAAGCCGCTCATCGACCCCTACGACATCTACCAGCACCTCATGGACTACTGGGCTGAGACGATGCAGGACGACTGCTACCTGATCGCCGCCGACGGCTGGAAGGCAGAGACCACCCGCATCATCGAGAAGGACAAGAAGGGCAAAGAGAAGGACAAGGGCTGGACCTGCGACCTCATCCCCAAGGCCCTCATCGTCGCCCGCTATTTCGCCAAGGAACAGGCGGCCATTGACCAACTAGCCGCCGAACTGGAGGGCGTCACCGCCCGCCTCACCGAGATGGAGGAAGAACATGGCGGCGAGGACGGGGTGTTTGCTGAACTCGACAAAGTGAACAAAGCCAACGTCGCCGCCCGGCTGAACGAGATCGAAGGCGACAAGGACGCGAAGGACGAATCCACCGTGCTGAACGACTGGCTGAAACTCAACGGCGAAGAAGCCGACCTTAAGAAGCGCCTCAAGGAGGCTGAGGCCACGCTCGACGCCCAGGCCTACGCCAGGTATCCGAAGCTAACCGAGTCCGAGATCAAAACGCTGGTGGCGGACGACAAGTGGCTCGCCGCGCTCGATGCCGCTATCCAAGGCGAGATGGACCGCGTAAGCCAGCAACTGACCCAGCGCGTGAAAGAGCTAGCCGAACGCTACGAAACCCCGTTACCGCGAATGCAAAGCCGCGTGGCCGAGATGGAGGCGAAGGTGAATCGGCACCTGGAAAAGATGGGGTTCTCATGGAAGTGAGAGAGGCCAAGAATGGTTATTTGGTAGCGGCGGATCAGCGCGTGCCGGACGGGTTCAAGCAGACCGAGGTGGGGGTGATACCGGACGATTGGGAGGTTAAGCGATTGGATCAGCTTGCGGACATTCGCAGTGGAGGTACCCCAAGCACTACACAACCGCAGTTCTGGGATGGAGATGTACTTTGGTGCACGCCTACAGACATTACGGGTTTGAATGGAGGCAAATACCTTACTGATACCAGCCGAAAAATCTCGCTCCAAGGGCTAAAAAGCAGTTCGGCTGAAATCATTCCTACCAACTCGGTTGTGATGACTTCAAGAGCCACGATCGGAGAGTGCGCTATCAACCGAGTCCCTGTTTCCACCAACCAGGGTTTCAAGAACTTCGTGCCGTTCGAGAGCATCGATGTCGAGTTCCTCTATTATCTTTTACTTGCGCAGAAGCAGGGCTTCATCAGTCTGTGTGGTGGCAGCACTTTCCTCGAAATTGGCAAGACTCAACTCAGAGTCTTTGAGGTTTCCCTTCCGCCTACCAAAGCCGAACAAGAAGCAATCGCCGAGGCATTGAGCGATGCGGATGCCCTCATCGAATCCCTGAAGCAACTCCTCGCCAAGAAGCGTCAGCTCAAGCAAGGCGCCATGCAAGAATTGCTCACCGGCAAGAAGCGCCTGCCGGGGTTCAGCGGAGAGTGGTCTACGGTTTGTATGAGAGTTGTCCTAACGCAGAACGCGACTTACGGCATTGTGACGGCGGGGACGTTTGTCCAGAACGGCGTCAAGATGCTACGCGGCGGAGACATTATTGATGGGCGCGTGAAAGCCGATCTGCCGATGGTCTCGCGAGAGAAAGCTGCCGAATACAGCAGGACAGCTCTTGTGAAGAACGATGTTGTGATTGCTTTGGTCGGATATCCGGGGGCATCTGCCAGGATTCCTGACGACCTCATTGGGGCGAATATTTCACGCGCCGTCGGACTTCTTCGACTGAACAGCAAGGTCTCGGCCGACTACATGGTCTGCCTTCTCAACTCACCCGATGGAAGACGAATGGTATTAGCACCAAGTGCCGGTTCCGCGCAGCAGGTCGTCAATCTTGCCGCGCTGAACAAGCTGCAATTTCCAATCCCCGCACTGCCCGAGCAATTCGCTATCGCCGCCGTCCTTTCCGACATGGACGCCGAGATCGCCGCGCTGGAAGCCAAGCTCACCAAGGCGCGCCAGCTCAAGCAGGGCATAATGCAGGAATTGCTGACGGGGAGGATTCGGCTGGTATGAGCACCGTTGGCCAACCCGAGCGCGCCACGCAGAATCGGGTCATTACCTTGTTTCGCGACGAGCTCGGCTACCGCTACCTTGGTGACTGGACCGACCGCGACGGCAATAGCAACATCGAGGAGCGGCTACTTAGCGCGTGGCTCACGAAAAGCGGCTACGCCCCGGCGCAGATCAGCGTGGCTCTGCACAAACTGCGCACCGAGGCGGACAACCACAGTCGCACGCTCTACGGCAACAACCAGGCCGTCTACGCCCTGCTGCGCTACGGCGTGCCGGTGAAAATCGAGGCGGGCAAGGTCACGGAAACCGTGCGCCTCATCAACTGGCGCGAGCCGGAGAAGAACGACTTCGCCATCGCCGAGGAGGTGACTCTCAAGGGCAACCACGAGCGGCGGCCCGATCTGGTGCTGCATGTGAACGGCATCGCTATCGGCGTGCTGGAACTGAAGAACAGCCGCGTCTCCATCGGCGACGGCATCCGCCAGTTGCTCTCCAACCAGCAGAAGGAGTTCAACGAGTGGTTCTTCTCGACCGTCCAGATCGTATTCGCCGGCAACGACTCCGAGGGGCTGCAATACGGCGCCATCGGCACGCCGGAGAAGTATTTCCTCAAGTGGAAGGAAGACGAAGCAGATGACAGCCGCTTCAAGCTGGACAAGTATCTGCTCAAGCTGTGCGAGAAGCGGCGGCTCATCGAGCTGATGCACGATTTTGTGCTCTTCGACGGCGGAGTAAAGAAGCTGCCGCGGGCGCACCAGTATTTCGGCGTCAAGGCCGCGCAGGCGCACGCGCGCGAGAAGAAGGGCGGCATCATCTGGCACACGCAGGGCAGCGGCAAGAGCATCGTGATGGTGCTGCTCGCGAAGTGGATTCTGGAGAACAACCCCAACGCCCGCGTCGCGATCATTACCGACCGCGACGAGCTGGACAAGCAGATCGAGCGCGTCTTCACCGAGACGGGCGAAGCGATCAAGCGCACCAGCAGCGGCCGCGACCTCATGAACCAACTCGGCCAGGCCAAGCCGCGGCTGCTTTGCTCACTGGTGCACAAGTTCGGTCGCAGGGACGTAGACGATTTCGACGCCTTCATCAGGGAGCTGGAAGCCCAGCCCAGCCCGACTGTGGGCGAGGTCTTCGTCTTCGTGGACGAGTGCCACCGCACGCAAAGCGGCAAGCTGCACCGCGTGATGAAGGCGATGATGCCCAACGCGGTGTTCATCGGCTTCACCGGCACACCGCTGCTGGTGCAGGACAGGGCAACGAGCCTGGAGGTCTTCGGCGGCTACATCCACACCTACAAGTTCAGCGAGGGCGTTGAGGACGGAGTTGTGCTCGACCTCGTCTACGAAGCGCGAGACATCGAACAGCGGCTCACCTCCCAGGAAAGCGTGGATGAATGGTTTGAGCTGGTCTCCAAAGACCTTAACGACTGGCAGAAGGATGAGCTTAAGAAACAGTGGGGCACATTGCAGTCGGTCCTCAGCTCCGAATCCCGAATGAGGAAGGTGATTCAAGACATCATCCGCGACTTCAAGAAGCGTCCTCGACTTAGCAATGGCCGCGGCAACGCCATCCTGGTGGCCTCCAGCATCTACGAGGCGTGCAAGTACTTCGTGCTCTTTCAGAAGACGCCGTTCAAGGGCAAGTGCGCAGTGGTGACTTCCTACAACCCATTGGCGAAGGATGTGACGCTGGAGGAAACCGGCGCCAACACCGAGACTGACAAGCAGTTCATCTACAACACCTACACCGAACTGCTGAAGGACGTTGACGCCAAGCCGGGCATGACCAAGACGGAGACCTACGAGGACTGGGCCAAGGCGCTCTTCACAAAGGAGCCGGCCAACATGAAGCTGCTGGTGGTGGTAGACAAGCTCCTCACCGGCTTCGACGCACCCCCCTGCACCTATCTCTACATCGACAAGTCCATGCAGGACCACGGCCTGTTCCAGGCGATCTGCCGCGTCAACCGCCTGGATGGGGAGGACAAGGACTTCGGCTACATCGTGGACTACAAGGACCTCTTCAAGAAGGTCGAGAACGCCATCGCGGTCTACACCTCCGAGCTGGACCACAGTGCTGGCGGGGCAGAGCCCGAGGTGCTGCTGCAAGATCGGCTGAAGAAGGGCAAGGAGCGCCTCGACAACGCCATTGAAGCGCTTGCCCTGCTCTGCGAGCCAGTCGAGCCGCCTAATGGCGAGCTGGAGCACATCCATTACTTCTGCGGCAACACCGAGATCGCTGCCGACTTGAAGGGCCGCGAACCGCAGCGTGCCGCGCTCTACAAGGCGGCCGTTGCGCTGGCGCGCGCGTATGCCAACATCGCCGACGAACTGGAGCCCGCCGGCTACAGCGCCGTCGACATCAGCCGCATCAAGAAGCAGCTCGACCACTACCTGAACATCCGCGAGATCATCCGCAAGGCCAGCGGCGAGACGCTCGACCTCAAAGCCTACGAGGCCGACATGCGGCACCTCATCGATACCTACATCGAGGCCGATGAGCCGAGGAAGATCTCGCCCTTTGACGACATGAGTCTGCTGGAACTGATCGTGAAGACTGGTATTGCTAACGCGATTTCCCAGCAGCTTGGCGGACTGAAGGGCAACAAGGACGCCGTGGCGGAAACTATTGAGAACAACGTTCGCAGCAAGATTATAAAAGAGCACCTGAACGATCCCGCTTTTTACGAGACGATGTCGGCACTCCTGGATGAGATCATCGCCGCCCGCAAAGCCAAAGCCATTGCGTATGAGGAACTTCTGAAGCGCTACGCCGAACTTGTCAAGAAGGTGGAGGCAGGTCAGGCCGAGGACACGCCCAAGCAACTCAATACACCGGGTCGGCGTGCGCTATACAACAACCTCAAGGGGCGCTCAGCTCCGACCGGCGTAAACGTTGCAGCCGCACCTGCGGCAGACCATGCTCTCGATCTTGCGATAAGGATTGATGCGGCCATCAAGCATGTCCGGCCCGACGGTTGGCGCGGCGTGCAGGCACGCGAGCAAGTTATTAAGTCCGCCTTGTATGGAGTCTTGCAAGATATAGCCGAGGTCGAGCGCATCTTCCTTATCATCAAGCAACAAAGAGAATACTGATGGTTACGCGAATCGACTTGGGCGATATCGCCGTGGATGTGGTGAAAAAGGACATCAAGAACGTCCATCTGAGTGTTTACCCGCCAGCGGGTAGGGTCCGAATTTCAGCCCCCTTGCGGATGGACATCGACACGATCCGCGTATTTGCTATCTCCAAGCTCGGATGGGTCAAGAAGCAACAGCAAAAACTGCGTGAGCAGCAACGCGAAACCCCGCGCGAGTACCTCGACCGCGAAAGCCATTATCTCTGGGGGAAACGCTACTTGCTCATGGTGAGCGGAATGGATGCGGCGCCGGGAGTGGAGCTGAAGCACAACAAGATGGTCCTGCAGATTCGACCTGGTACAAATGACGAAAAGAAGCAAGCCATCCTTGAAGAGTGGTATCGCGAAAAGCTAAAAGAGGCTGTTCCACGATTGATAGCGAAATGGGAGCCACTCATGGATGTGAGGGTCGAGAGGTTCTTCGTGCAAAGAATGAAAACGTTATGGGGTAGCTGCAACGTGCGCTCCAGGAATATTAGGCTCAATACGGAACTCGCAAAGAAACCACCAGAATGCCTCGAATACATCGCTGTGCACGAGATGGTGCACTTGCTGGAATCAACCCATAGTCGGCGCTTCATCATATTGATGGACCAGTTCATGCCTAAATGGCAGTTCTACCGTGACGAGCTGAACCGGCTGCCAGTCCGGCACGAGACTTGGGGATATTGAGTATTTAGCGCAAGCTTGAAAACGAACTGCTTGGGGACAGACCGCTAAGCTGAGTGAGAAAAGCGGTTCTGACGGCTGTGTCGAATCCGCTCCATGCACCGGCCAGGAGGGCCCGGAAGGCGGAAGGCGGAAGGCGGAAGGCGAAAGGAGGAAGCACGTCGCCAACCGTTATTGCGCCAGGCCCGATCGATGGCCCGGTTCTTGGCGCGGCACGCAGGACACCTTCGGCCGGGCCGTGCGTGATCTGAAAGGCTTCGTGCGCGAGCGAAGCGGCGAATTGTAGTGCCAAGGCGTGCATTCAGATATCCTTATCAAATGCTGAGACTCACCGACTCGAATACCCGTGCCTTGCTGGCACAGCCGGAATCGGGGATGGGCTACCAATTCGTCGAGGCGACTTTGTCCGACAACAAGACGAAGCGCGGCGTTGCCTTCAACGCGGAATTGTTGTTGTTTGATGAAGAGCCGCGCCGCATCATGTTGTCAACGCCCTACCTCAGACTCTTGGAGTCAGCAAGAAGTGCGACCGGAGAAATCAAATCGCTCCGAGTCATCTCGCGTGCGACCGTCATTACACTTTCGGCGCGGGAGCCTTCCGGCGCAGAAGTTCAGAAGAAGGCGGGATCGGCAAAGGATGGTCCGAAGGAAAAAACGAAGGCCGATGAAGTGTTCAAGCGATTCTCGGCCTACCCGAATGATCGACGTGTCGCCTCAGATGGAAGCTTGCTCGCAGGAACGTATGCGACAACTGAAGAAGACGCAAAAAACGTCAAGACTGGAACGGATGCCGTGGCCCGCTACGCCTTGCCAAACCCCGCGCCCGCGTCCAACGTGTTTACCGTCCGCCCGAACAAAGATACCGACATTCAGCGGGGAATCGTCGAACCCGCCTTCGGTCAGCCGGGCGGCGGCGTCGAAGTGATTTTCACAAATGGCACGCAGCCAAAGACCGTCACCGGACCAACGAAGATCCCGGATGCATGAGATGCGTATCAGACTCGAACCACGTTGGACTAAGCGGTTACTCGAACTCCCCGAATCAGGAATGGGCTACCAGCGCGTAGACATCCGGCTCGTCGACGGACGAGAACTGAAAGACGTTGTGGTGTTCAACGCCGAAGAAATCGAAGTGCCGGATGAGTTCGCGCGAGCGCAGATCAAGGACGTTCGGTTGCACGCGGCCTGATTTCCTCTCCAGTTCAAAGCCGCACCGGGCCTCGGGGTCAGACTCGAATTTCCTGGGGCCCTTATTTACCGGCGAGCAGTCGCAAAGAAATCGACCGGGGGTCGATTTCTTGAGGGGTGAGGGAAATCGACCCCCTCACCGGGTCGGACCAGCGCATCGCCTTGATTCGGGGAAGTAAGAAGGTCAAATAAGGTCGGCGGAGAGGCTTAGACGCACGTTATTGGGGGCAATATCGATGCTCTAAGGGAGCGAAGCCATACCCCGCGCCAGCCGTTACTTTCTACCCAGCCGGTTCTGGCACATTACCCATCGCTGCCGACGGGACGTGCGTATCGAATAACCGCGCTATCATCAGGAAAATCATGCCCAATACGACCTCATTCGTTCCTGCCGCCGCGACCATTCCCGGCCCGGTTGCGGACACCCGCCGCCCGCGCATCAAATTCCCCGCCGGCGCCTGCGATTGCCATGCGCATGTGTTCGGGCCGCAGCAAAAGTATCCGTTCGCGCCCGGCGGCGGCTACGTGCCGCCGGAAGCATCAACCGACGACTACGTGCGCATGCTGCGCGCCATCGGCTGCGAGCGCGCGGTTATCGTGCACCCCAGCGTCTACGGCACCGACAACCGCTGCACGGTGGATGCCTTGCGCTCAGGCAAGTTCCAATTCCGGGGCGTCGTGGTGATCAACGAAAAAACCACCGATTCCCAGCTTGAGGATATGCACCGGGCGGGTGTGCGTGGCGTACGGATCAATCTCAAATCGAAAGGCGCCGTCGTGGCATTTGATGCCGCGCCGCGCCTGGCCGAGCGCATCAAGGCGCGCGGCTGGCATATCCAGTTTTTCCTCGATACCCATGCCATGCCCGACATCGACCGTGAAATGACGAAGCTGCCCGTTGATATCGTCATCGATCACTTCGGTCACATCGAAACTGCGCACGGAATTCAGGCACCGGGTTTTCAGACGCTGCTCAGGCTGGCACGCCACGAGCGCTGCTGGTTCAAGCTGATCGGGCCTTACCGGATCTCCGCGCAGCCGCCAATGTTTCCGGACGTGACGCCGTTCGCGCGCGCGCTGGTGCAAGCGGCGCCCGAGCGCTGCGTGTGGGGAACCGATTGGCCGCATCCGAACACGCGGTTCATGCCCAATGACGGGGATCTCGCCGACATGCTGCTCGACTGGATCCCCGACGAGGCTCAGCGCAACAAGATTCTGGCCGCCAACCCGGCGCGACTCTACGGCTTCTGATCCATGTATAGAGTGATGTTCGTGGCTTTGCTTGCCGTTACCAGCCCGTACGTTGCTGCGCAGGTGGGCTCGGCACCCGCCTATCCTGCCAAGGTGATACGGGTGGTGGTTCCTTATTCTCCGGGTGCCGGTGCCGATCTCCATGCGCGCGCACTCGCGCAGAAGTTGACGGAAAACCTCGGGCAGACTGTGATCGTCGACAATCGCGCTGGCGCCAACGGCACTCTCGCGATGGAGTTCGTAGCGAAAAGCGCGCCTGACGGCTACACGCTCGTTTACGCGCTTCCCGCTCAATTTGCGGTCAACCCGGCCTTGTATCCAAGACTTCCGTACGACCCGGTAAGAGATTTTGACCCAATCATGCTGGTGGTAAGCACCCCGTTAGTGCTGTTCACGCATCCGTCAGTGCCGGTGAAGTCGACCAGGGAATTGATCACGCTGGCAAAGGCAGGAGGCGGGAAACTCGTGCTGGCGTCGGCAGGCACTGGCTCCGCGGGGCACCTCAGTCTTGAGATGTTCAAAACCATGGCTGGCGTAGATATTTTGCACGTGCCATATAAGGGGGCCGCGCCATCGATGATCGACTTGATCGCAGGACATGCGCAGCTTTCTTTCCTCGCATGGAGCACAGCCGGTGGTTACGTAAGAACCGGCAGGCTGCGCGCTCTGGGAGTGACATCGGCAAAACGGGCTACTGCGCTACCCGATTTGCCTTCGATCTCTGAAACGTTACCAGGGTACGACATCACCAATTGGTATGGAGTGGCAGGGCCGGCGGGAATACAGAAAGCAATCGTCGCCAGGCTCAACACGGGGATTCTGCGCGCGCTTGCCGCCCCCGACCTGCGCCAGGCTTTTGAGAAGGAGGCGATCGAGCCGATCGGGAGCACGCCGGAGCAGTTTGGCGATTACATAAAGAGCGAGATCGTCAAGTGGGGGAAGCTGGTGACGAGCAGTGGATTGAGAATCGACTGAGAATCCGGCGCGCCATCCGAGGAAAGGGACCATGAAGACGGGAGTCATCGCATTTGCGTCACTTGTTGCATCCGTGGCGCTGGCACTCGTTTCGAGTTCCGCGCCGGCCCAGACCTATCCCAGCAAGCCGATCCGGTTGATTGTGCCTTTTCCTCCAGGTGGAGGGACGGACGTAACCGCGCGCATCCTGACGCAGGCGCTGTCCGATGGCCCGGGCTGGCAGGTCGTTGTTGAAAACCGGCCGGGCGCGACCGGCCGCATCGGCACCGAGCTCGCGGCGAAAGCACCACCCGATGGCTACACACTGCTGCTAGGCACCGCCGGGCCGAACGCGATTCTCCCCGGCGCTTATTCGAACCTGCCGTACGATGCAGTGAAGGATTTCGCGCCGATCAGCCTGATAGACTCCGCGGCATACAACCTCGTCGTGCATCCGTCGGTGCCGGTTAGGTCCGTCAAGGACTTGATCGCGCTTGCCAGGAGCAAACCGGGGCAGATCACCTTCGCTTCCGCCGGCAATCTCTCCGTGGGGCACGTTGCGGGGGAGTTTTTCAAGCAGTTCGCGAAAGTCGACATGGTGCACGTAGCATACAAGGGCGGCGGCCCCGCCGTCATCGCGACCATGAGCGGCGAGACGGCGCTGTATTTCGGCGGTCCGAGCGTGGTTCAACAGGCGAAGGCGGGCAAGCTGCGGGCGATCGCCAGCACCGGCGCGAAGCGCTCCAAAATATTCCCGGATCTGCCAGCCATCGCCGAGACCCTGCCGGGCTACGAGATAGCCCAGTGGGTCGGGGTTCTCGCGCCGGCGGGCGCGCCGAAGGACATCGTCTCGAGTTTGCACACCACGATCGCCAAAGCGGTTGGCACGACCAAGGTCGCTCAACAGTTCGCGACCGCAGGCTCCGAGCTCATCGGCAGCTCGCCGGAAGAATTCGCCGCGCACATCAAGGCGGAAATCGCCAAATGGAGAAAAGTGTTGAAGGGTTCCAACGTGCCGCTCGAGTAGTCATGCGTCGGTTGAGGGACAGTGGGGCGAAAAGTGATTGAGAAGTGTTTTGCACCAGCGTCCTCGTCGCGGGTGCGTTGACACACCCCCCCCTTGCTCGTAGAGTCCGAACAGTCGCGATCAACTATTCACGATTCGCACAAAGCCGCGTCAATGAGGGGACACGCATGTCGGAAGCGAAGAGGATGAGTCGGCAGGCCGGCGGCAGAAGCGCGCCCAAGAGCCTTGGCTCGTACCTCGACCAGATTCGCGACGACCCGGCCGAGTTCCGGACGGTGAGCCGCACCGTGAACCCGTTGAAGTTCGACGTGACCGCCGTGATGGGACATCTCGATCGGCGAGGCGAGTACCCCACCGTGCAGTTCGAGAACCCGCTCAACCTGCACGGAGAGCCGTCCAAGTTCCCGATCGTCACCAACGTATGGGCCACCCGGGAACGTTGTGCTGAAGCGGTCGGGTTACCGCGCAGCGAGGCCGGCAAGCAGCTCGGCTCCCGTTTCGCCAAGCTCGTCGGCCGAAAGCGCGAGCCCGTGGTCGTGTCCAGTGACAACGCGCCCGTGCACGCGAACGTGTACCAGGGCGAGAAGGCCGACATGTGGATGCTGCCCGCCGTGCGCCACTTCGAGATGGACCTCGGCGCCGTGCTCACGATGGGCCTGGTCGCGCGTGCCCCGGGAGAGGACTTCTACAACATCACGTTCACGAAGACCTTCCCCGAGTCCGGCCATCGCGGCGGCTTCACCATCCATACGCCCCATATGATCCGGATGACCAAGGCCTGGGAGGGTCGGGGCGAGCGCTGCCCGGTGGTGAACGTCCTCGGGCACCATCCCGGCTTCTGGCTCGGGACTCTCAACAACACGCCCTGGGGCGACAACGAGTACGCAACCGCCGGGGGTTTTCTCCAGGAGCCCGTCCGCCTGGCCCCCTCCGTTACGTGGGGGAAGGATTTCCTGGTGCCGGCCGACGCCGAGATCGTCATCGAAGGCGAGATCGTCCCCGGCGAGCGGACCATCGTCAACCCCTTCGGGGATATCAGCCGCCAGTACCAGGCGCAGCAACTCGCGCCCGTGATGGAAGTGACTGCGATCACCCATCGCGACGGGGCCCTGTTCCAGGACGTCTTCTCCGGCCACCGCGACCACATGCTGTTGGGCAGCATTGCCCGCGAGGGCGCGATCTTCAACCACCTCCAGCAGAAGCTCGGCAACGTCGTCGCGGTGCACATGCCGTTCTCCGCGTGTGGACGTTACACGACCTACATCTCCATCAGGAAGACCGAGGAAGGCCAGGCGAAGCAGGCCGGCCTCCAGGCGATAGCGCACGTGCCGAACCTGCACGTTGCCGTCGTGGTCGATGAGGACATCGACGTGTTCAACGAAGAACAGGTGCTGTGGGCGGTCAACTTCCAGGTTGATCCCCGCCGGGACATCGACCTGATCAAGAACCTGCGCCCCGGGAGCGACCCGCGGGGAATCGGTTCGAGCAGGGTGATCATCGACGCCACCCGTCCCACCCACATCGCTTTCCCGACGCGGTTGCGGGTGCCGCCGGAGGACATGGAGCGGGTGCGGCTGGAGGAATGGCTTGACCCGGCGGGAAGGGGTGCGCGATGAGGCTCTTCTGGTCGACCTGCCCGAAATGCATGAAAGCGTTCGTGGTGGAGTGGGCGCTGCGCCACGCCGGCCGTCAGCTTATCTGCCCGTATTGCAGCCACCGCTACTTACCCGACGAGTCGGCCGCTATCGACGAACGGCACGCAGACTGATCGATCGAGATCGGTCACGACCTGCGGCGTCGTGGTCGCGTTCGTGGGGCGCCTCGGGCGTGGGCAAGCGCAGATGATTCAGCGTTGATCCAGCTTGATCCCCGCGTCCTTGACCACCTTGCCCCACTTCTTGAGATCGGCGCGGATGACGGCCGCGAATTCCTCCGGCGTGCTGCCGACCGTCTCGCCGCCGTCGCTGGTGAAGCGCTCCTTGATCGCGGGATCCTGCAACGCGCGCACCGTGCCCGCATGGAGCTTGGCGATGATGTCGCGCGGCGTCATCGCCGGCGCCAGGACGCCGTACCACTGCACGACCTCGTAGCCCGGCACGCCGGCTTCGGCGATGGTCGGAATGTCGGGAGCAACGGCTGAGCGTTTGAGGCCGGTCACGCCGATTGCGCGGATCCTGCCGTTCTTGACTTGAGGCAACGCGCTTATGACGTTGGCCATCATCAGGGAAACGTGACCCGCCGTTACATCGAGCAGGGCGGGGCCCTGGCCTTTGTACGGCACGTGGACTATTTTCAGCCCGGTCATGGAGAGGAACAGCTCTATTGCCAGGTGCTGGCTGGAACCGGCACCGCCGGCGGCGAAGTTGAGCTGCCCGGGACGCGCCCTGGCGAACGCGATCAGTTCCTTCACCGATCGCACCGGCAGCGAGGGATGCGAGACCATAATGTTGGGCGCCACCACCACCTGCGAGACCGGCGCCAGGTCCTTCACGGCATCGTAAGGGACATTCTTCAGGATATGAGGGTTGATGGTGAGCGAGCTGACGCCCATCAGCAGCGTGTAGCCGTCGGGCGCCGCGCGCGCAACGAAATTCACGCCGATCGTCGTGGTCGCCCCGGCGCGGTTCTCGATGACGACCTGCTGGCCGAGATACTCTGAGAGCTTGGGCGCAATCATGCGCGCCGAGATGTCGGTGCCGCCGCCCGGAGTCGAGGCCACGACGAGTCGCACCGGTCTGGTGGGGTAGTCCTGCGCATCAGCGGCGGTTGATGCCGCGATGAGGCAGGCGCTCAATGCATAGTGCGCGAGTCGATTTTCCGAGGGTACGATTTTCATGTTTATTCAGCGTTGATCGGGTTTGATCCCCACATCCTTGACCATCTTGCCCCACTTCTTGAGATCGGCGCGGATAATGGCCGCGAATTCCTCCGGCGTGTTGCCGATCGTCTCGGCGCCGTCGCTGATGAAGCGCTCCTTGATCGTGGGATCCTGCAGCACGCGCACCGTGGCCGCATGGAGCTTGGTAATGATGTCACGCGGCGTGTTCGCCGGGGCGAGCACGCCGAACCACTGCACGACCTCGTAGCCCGGTACGCCCGCTTCGGCGATGGTCGGAATGTCGGGAGCCACGTTCGAGCGTTTGATGCTGCTCACGCCGTATGCGCGAGCCCGGCCGTTCCTGACGTGAGGCAGTGCGGTGAGGAGGTTGGCCATCATCAGGTGCAGGTGACCGGCCACCAGATCGATCATGGCGGGTCCCTGGCCCCGGTACGGCACGTGGACTACTTTCAGCCCGGTCATGGACAGGAACAGCTCCATCGCGAGGTGCGGGTTGCTGCCGACGGAGCCGGTGCCGTAGTTGAGCTGCCCGGGGCGCGTCCTGGCGAACGCGACCAGTTCCTTTACCGATCGGGTCGGCAGCGAGGGATGCGAGACCAGGATGAGAGGCACTACCACCACCTGCGAGACCGGTGCGAAGTCCTTCACGGGGTCGTAAGGGACCTTGGACTGGGTATGGGGGTTGATGGCGAGCGAGCTGATGCCCATCAGCAGCGTGTAGCCGTCGGGCGGCGACTTGGCGACGAACTCTACGCCGACGCTGGTGTTTCCCCCGGCGCGGTCCTCGACCACGACCGGCTGTCCGAGATACTCGGAGAGCTTGGGCGCAATCAGGCGCGCCGAGATGTCGGTGCCACCGCCTGGCGCCGTGGGCACGACGAGCCGCACCGGTCTGGTGGGGTAGTCCTGCGCATAAGCGGCGCTTGAAGCCGTGATGAGGTGCGCGGTCAATGCGCACAGCGCGAAGTGGCTTGTCCTGGTAACGGTTTTCATGTTTTCCCCACCGGTATGACCACATTGGCGCAAGGCGCGTTCGTTATTCGAGCGATACCCCGGAGTGAACCACCTTGCCCCATTTGGTAATCTCCGACTTGATGAACGCGGCGAATTCCCCCGGAGAACTGCCGATGGATTCCGACCCGACGGCCGCGAATTGATCGACGACTTTAGGCGTCCTCGCCGCCGTCGCGATCGCGGCGTGCAGCTTCGAAACGATATCCTTCGAAATTCCCGCGGGAGCCAGAATGCCAAACCACTGCGTCGACTCGTGGCCGGGCACGGTCTCGCTGACCGTTGGCAGACCCGGATTGAATTGAGAGCGCTTCGAGCCGGTGCTGGCCAGTAGTCTCAGTCTGCCCGCATTTGCGTGGGGCGTCAGTGTGGGGCCGCTGCCAAAGTAAAACGACGCTTCACCGCTCAATACCGCGATGACAGCAGCGCCCGGCCCCTTGTACGCCACGTGCACTATGTTGATTTTTGCAAGCTGCTTCAGGAGCTCGCCCGTCATGTGCGCTCCGGAAATGTTGCCGACGGAAGAGAAGTTGAGCTGCCCCGGTTTGCTTTTGGCGAGCGCAATCAGGTCCTTGACCGATCTCGCCGGCAGTGACGGATGCACGGCGAGGACGAAATCGGAGGTGGCAAGGAGGCTGATCGGCGTGAAGTCCTTCACCGCGTCGTACGGCAGGTTCGATACGGCGCTCGGGATGATCGCATTCGGCGCGACGCTGCCCAACAGCAGGGTGTAGCCGTCGGCTGGCGCTTTCGCCGCGAGCTCGGTGCCGATGCGGCCGCTCGCGCCCGGGCGGTTCTCCACCACGAACCGCCAGCCCGCATCGTCGGTGAGCGCCTGCGCCATGATGCGCGCGGACGCGTCCGTCCCGCCGGATGGAGTAAAGGGCACGATCAACCGGATCGGCTTGGCCGGGTACGCCTGCGCGAGCGCGGTGTTCGATACGAGCGCGGTCGCCGCCGACGCAACGAGCCAGGCCAATGCGGTTCCCGTGTTCATGTCCCTTCGTCGAAATGAGCTATCGATTCGCGGCGGCCGGGGAGGGCGTTTGCGCCTCGCGGATCGCGCGCCAGATGCGTTCCGGGGTTGCCGGCATCTCGACGTGCTTCACGCCATACCCGGCGAGCGCATCGACGACCGCGTTAATAACCACGCCAAGGGCCGGAGTCGTGCCACCCTCGCCGGCCGGGCGCATGCCCAGCGGGTGCGTCGGCGAAGGCACCTCGCTGATCTCCGTCTTGAAGAATGGAAGCGAGTCCGCCCGGGGCATCGCATAATCCATGAACGAGCCCGAGAGTAGTTGCCCGGTGGCGGCGTCGTAAAAGCACTGTTCAAGAAGCGCTTGCCCGACGCCTTGCGCGATGCCACCGTGAATTTGGCCATGAACTATCATCGGATTCACCGCGCGGCCTACGTCATCCACGGCCGAATACCGCACGATTTCCACTGTCCCCAGTTCAGGATCGATCTCGACTTCGCAGACATGGCAGCCGTAGGGAAAGCCCGCGACGTTGACGGTCTCATCCGAGAATGCCGCCAGCGGCCCGCGCAGATCGTCGGGCAAGTCTTTCAGCTGCGTCCCTGCGGCCGCGACCTCGAACAGACCAATCGAGCGGCCTGTCCCGTTCAGGAGGAATCGGCCATCCTTGAATTCAATCTCGCTCGGCTCGGAATTCAACAGTAATGCCGCGAGGCGCGTTCCCTTCTCGATGATCTGCCGGGAGGAGTTCCAGATGACGATGCTGGCAAGGCGCATGCCGCGCCCGCCGTGCGTGCCGCCGCCGACTTTCACGATGTCGGTGTCTCCGGCAATGATCCGCACGTTTTCGAAGGGTACTCCCAGCCACTCCGTCACCAGCTGGGCGAAGCTCGTCTCGTGGCCTTGCCCGTTCGAGACGATCCCGATGACGACATCAACCCGGCCGTCGGGATGCACCGTGACCTCGCCCCGCTCCCGGGGAACCCCGGTCGCCGTGTCAACGTAGTTGGCAACGCCGATCCCGCGGCATTTGCCGCGGCTGCGCGCCTCGGCGCGGCGTTCGGCGAAGCCCGCCCAGTCGCCGAGCTTGAGCGCCTTCTCCATGACCTCGTGATAGGCGCCGCTGTCGTAGATCATGCCCCAGGGATTGGTATAGGGCAGTTCCGCTTGCGAGAGGAGGTTGCGCCGCCTCAACTCGATGCGGTCGAACCCGCACTCGCGGGCGGCCAGGTCGATGAGCCGCTCCATGACGTACATGACCTCCGGGCGGCCCGCGCTGCGGTAGGGCCGGGTCATCATCGTGTTGCTGAGGACGGTGCGCGCCCGGAAATTGGCGGCCGGCATGCGGTAGATGCTGGACATGATCTCGACGCCTTTGCGCAGCGGCGAGAAATTCGCGGTGTGCGCTCCCGCGTTGCCGATATTCGATCCGCGCATCGCGAGGAAGTTGCCGTCCGCGTCCAGCGCCAGTTCCGCTTCCACCGCGAGATCGCGGCCTTGGTAATCGCTGAGGAACGACTCCTGCCGCGTGCACGTCCATTTGACCGGGCGCCCGACGCGGCGCGCCGCCCACGCCACCAGGGCGAACTCGGGATAGATAAACCCGCGCGTGCCGAAATTGCCGCCGACGTCCTGCATGAGGACCCGCACGTTCTCCGCAGGGACGTCGAGAATCGCAGCGAGCTCCTGTTTCAGGCGAACCGCGCCGCCGCTTCCGGCGTGAAGCGTGTAGCGCTGCGTTACCGCGTCGTATTCACAGACCGCGGCGCGGGGTTCCATCGGAACGCCGGTGACGCGCTGGACCCACGTCTCGAACCTCACGACATGTGCCGCGCGCGCGAAGCCGGCCTCGGTTCCCTTGCGGTCGCCCGTGTCTGCATCCAGGCAGACGTTGGAGCGCGCTTCATCCCACAGGCGCGTCGCATCCGGCCGCGCTGCGGCGACCGTGTTGGTGACCGCAGGCAGTTCCGCGTAGCCGATGTCGACGAGCTCCGCCCCGTCCTTTGCTGCCGCAACCGTCGTTGCGACCACCATGGCGACGATTTCACCGACGTAGCGCACCTTGCCAAGGGCCAGCGGGTATTGCGGCGCGGAGAAGAGCGGGGTGCCGTCGCTGTTCACCATGGCGATATCGGCGGGATGCGAAGTGAAAGGCTTGTGCGGGAAGGGCTTCAAGCCGTCGGCAAGCAGGTCGCGCCCGGTCAGCACGGCGAGCACGCCAGGACTCGCGAGCGCCTTCCGGGTATCGACATCGAGAATGCGCGCGTGCGCGTGTGTGGAGCGCACCATCACGGCAAATACCTGCCGCGGCAGACTGACGTCGTCGCTGAAGCAACCCTTGCCGGTAACGAGGCGCAGGTCTTCCTTGCGCCGTACGGGCTCTCCGATACGGGAGCTCCTGGCGGTCTGAGACATTTCGGCTTCCCTCCCACTCATGGGCAACTGTCTATGCCGGATTCGAGCGAGCCGCCCATACAGCGCGTTTCGTCAACACGCCCACGCAGTGCGCCCGGTATTCGGCGCTCGCGTGGATATCGGAGTTGAGGCCATCGGCCTCGACCCTGATTCCGTCGAGGGCCGAGGTTTCGAAGCGCTTTTCGAGGGCTGCCTCGGCATCCCTGAACCGGAACACCGAAGGACCTGCGCCGGTCACCGCGACGCGCACGCCCCTGGCGGTCTTCGCCACGAACACACCTACCAGCGCAAAGCGCGAGGCAGACTGGCGAAGCTTGGCGTACCCCGCAGCCTTCGCGAGCGGGAAGCTCACCGCGGTGATGATCTCGTCCGGCCGCAACGCGGTCTCGAACAGGCCGACGAAGAAGTCGTCGGCAGCAATCTTGCGCTTGTTGGTCCAAACCGTTGCGCCCAGACCGAGCACGCCCGCGGGATAGTCGGCGGCAGGATCCGCGTTCGCGATCGAACCTCCGATCGTTCCGCGATTGCGCACGAGCGGGTCACCGATGCCGCGGGCCAGATCTGCCAAGGCGGGGATGGCGCGCTCGACTTCAGGGGAGGTGGCAACAGTTGCATGAGGCGTCATGGCGCCGATCACGAGGGCATTGCCGTCGCGCGTGATGCCCTTGAGGCTTTCGACACCTCCAAGGTCTACCAAGCCGGAGTAGCGGGCCAGGCGCAACTTCAAAGTTGGGATGAGGCTCATGCCTCCGGCCAGGACTTTGAAGTCGCCGTGCGCCGAAATGATGGCGGCCACATCATCCAGGCTGGCCGGCCTGTGATAGTCGAAATCGTACATTTCGTGATGTCCTCCTAAGGCGCCTTCAGGGGCACAATTGTCTGTTCGTAACGTGCAGCGGGGCACTCGGCAGAACGCTGTGTCACGACCCCTTCATGGCAGCGGCGCCGGCCTGAATGGCCTTGACGATGTTGTGATAGCCCGTGCAGCGGCAGATGTTCCCCTCGAGCTGCTCGCGGATCGTATGATCGCTCAGGTCATTGCCCATGCGGTTTACCATGTCCACCGCCGACATGATCATGCCCGGGGTGCAGAATCCGCACTGCAGCCCGTGATGTTCCTGAAAGGCCGCCTGCATCGGATGCAGTTTCCCGTCTGTTGCGAGCCCTTCGATAGTCGTAACAGTCCCGCCGTTGCACCCCAACGCGAGCACGGTGCAAGACTTGACCCCCTTGCCGTTGAACTGCACGGTGCAGCATCCGCACTGGCTCGTATCACAGCCCTCGTGCGTTCCGGTCAAATTCAGGATCTCGCGCAGAAACTGGACCAGCAGCGTCCGTCCTTCAACCTCGGCACTGACGAGTTTTCCGTTGACCGTCATGGAAAGGACTGGCATCTGCAATCCTCCAACGCAGGGGGCGGTTTTTCCCGGTCCTACGAAATGCCAAAGAGCTTGGCCGCCGTGCCGCCGAGGACCGCTGCCTGATCTTTGGCTTCCAGGCCGCAGCACTGAATCAGTTCTTGCGGCTTCGCCTCGGCGTTCGGGAACGGCTGGTCGGTACCCATCATCAGTTTCGATGGACCGGCTACGTCGCACAGGAAACGGATTGCCCGCGGGTCGTATACCACCGTGTCGAAATAGAGCCGGCTGAACCCCTCGCCAGGATCGGCATTGCCCGCAGGATCATTGGCGAAGCTGTTCTTCAATCGCCCCAGCACCATCGGCAGAGCGCCTCCGCCGTGCGCTACCACGAGATTGACGCCGGGATATCGCAGCAGATGACCCGAGAGCAGCAGCCGGGAGACCGCTATGGTGCTGTCGGTTATGCGGCCTACCGTGTTGACGAGACCGTAAGCCTTGAGCCGGTTGTCGTGGGCGCCGAACGTCGGATGAACGATTATCGTGGCTTTGCGGGAAGCAGCCGCTTCCCAGAAAGGATCGAGGTCGGGGTCATCGAGCACGCTACCCATTCCCTTGGGCTGCGTCCCGATCATCGCGCCGTGAAAACCCGCGGCCAGAGCCTCCTCGAGAACCTGCGCGGCGAGCTTCCCCGACTGCATGGGAACGGTGGCCAGCGGCACGAATGCCTCGAGCTGCGCGACACCCTTGAGCATATGCTCGTTCACGAAGCGGCTCCAATCGGCGCCCTCGTCGGGCGGCAGGTCGTAGCCGAATATGTCGAGCCAGCCGGCCACGACCTGCTTTTCGATGCGCTGTTCCGCGAGACGGCGGCGGCGCCGATCCACGTCGCTCATTGCAGCCGGCATCGGACGTTTGGGTTCCTGGCTGCCGAAGGCGATGCGCACGGCGTCCTTCCTGCCCGTGGCCGAGATCGACGGGAATGAATGGCGCTTCGCTGCGAGGTCGTCAAGCAACGCCTCCGGAACGAAGTGAGCATGCATGTCGATATTCAAGTTATCTGACTCCCTCGTTGACCGAGCTTTGCGGTCCGAGACCTGGAACTTTTCCGGCCTGAAGAATGTAAACGCGGAGAAATCAGCTTCGTTCCACAATTTGGAAGCGGTGACCCGCATGCCCGCTCGTTTTGATAATACGCGGGTGCAGTCGGGGGCGCAATTTGCCGGGACCGCGCCAGTTGTCTACAGATGTTCCGCTTGCTGCGCACGGCCATGATTCGATCGGCGTGCCGGACGCTCACGGAGTATCATTCGGCATTGCTGATTACGCCCCGCTTCCGCTTTGGGCAAATTTCGGACGATGGCGAATGTCCACGGACAACAAGTTTAAAAGCGCCCTCTCCGCCAAACTGATTTCCCGCTTGCGACCGCTCCTGTTGTGGGTGGCGATGTTGCCCCTGATGGACGCGGCTTCCGCCCCTGCCGCCCAAGACCTCTCGCCGGAAATCGAATCGTTCATCCAGGAAATGGTGCAAAAGCACCAGTTCAGTGACGTTTCGCTGCGCCGGCTGTTCGCCAGGGTGGAGCCTAATCCCGCCGTAATCAGCGCGATATCGGCGCCCATTACCGCGCTGCCGTGGTACGAATTCCGCAGCCGGTTCGTGGATGCCGCGCGCATCAACGGCGGCGTCCGGTTCTGGCGCGAGCACGCGACGACGCTCGAAAAAGCAAGCCGCGAATTCGGCGTCCCCGAGGAAATTATCGTCGCGACCATCGGCGTGGAGACGACCTATGGCCGTCACACCGGCAGATTCGGGGTCCTGGAAGCGCTGACCATGCTGGCGTTCCACTATCCGCCACGCGCCGAGCTGTTCCGGTCCGAGCTCGTGCAGTATCTGTTGCTCGCGCGCGAGGCGCGGATTGATGCAACGAGCATGAAGGGCTCCTACGCCGGCGCAATCGGCATACCGCAATTCCTGCCGAGCAGTTACCGCCGCTACGCCGTGGATTTCGACGGCGACGGCAAGCGTGACCTTGTCAAGTCTCCTGCAGACGCAATCGGCAGCGTAGCAAACTACTATAAGTCGCACGGCTGGCGCGCGGGCGAAACCATCGCGGTGCCGGTCGAGGTAGATCCCGGAAGCGCCTCCGCGCTGCTTGAGCTGGGCGTCAAGCCGCAGCTCAAGGTGGGCGAACTGAAGCGGCGCGGCGTGTCGCCGGCTGCGCCGGTCGAGGAGGGGCGCGAGGCGGCACTGATAATGGTGGAATCCGAAACCGGGCCCAGCTACTGGCTGGGGCTCAATAACTTCTACGTGATCACGCGCTACAACCGCAACATCAATTACGCGCTCGCGGTTCACGAACTGGCGCGGGAACTGCACGCGCAATTCCGGGCTGAAGACGATAGAGGCGGTCTCAAAAACAATTCAAAAGCCATCGAGCCGCCGATGGACGCAGGTGAACGCAGATAAAGTCACGATTGGGCTGCTGGACTGTTTCCGCTTTTATATCGGCGTTTATCTGCGGCTAGGTTTTTGTTTTTTTAGACCGGTTCTAGCGCGCCGGCGCCGCTTCCCGGCGGAACGCCACCAGGTGGTCGATCTCCAGGCGGATGCCGATTCTCTCTCCGATCGCGTGGTTGTGGTGGCTTGGCACGAGCGACACCACGCGCCCGCCGGCGGGTAGCTGCAGCGTATAGAGGAACTGTGCGCCGCGGAACGCCTTGTGCAGCACCTGGGCCTGCAGCGGGCTGGCGTCGTCGTGCAGGATGTCATCCGGCCGTAGCAGGACATCGACCTCCGTGCCCCGTGGCCATTCGGAAGTATTGGCCTGGAACACGCCCAGCTCGAGCCTGATGCGGGCATCCGCCAGCACCGTGCCCGGCAGGAATACACCCTGTCCGATGAAATCCGCGATATAGCGGCTCACCGGCTCGTGGTACAGGCGGTACGGCGTGTCCCACTGCTCGATCGCTCCGTTACGCATGATCCCTATTTCATCGGCCAGGTTGAACGCTTCATGCTGGTCATGCGTGACGAGGATTGCGGTGGTGTTCTGCTGCTTGAGGATCTCCCGCACCTCGACGCTCAACTGCGTGCGAAACTCCACGTCGAGGTTGGAAAACGGTTCGTCGAGCAGCAGCAGATCGGGGCGCGGCGCCAGGGCACGCGCGAGTGCGATGCGCTGCTGCTGGCCCCCGGAAAGCTCGTCGGGATACTTGTCCCGTAGCCCGGTCAGCCTGACCGTCTCCAGCACTTCATCTACCCGGCGCGCGCGCGCGGCGCGGTCCCCGTCACGCAGTCCGAAGGCGATGTTCTCCGCCACCGTGAGGTGCGGGAAGAGCGCGTAATCCTGGAACACCATGCCGACATGGCGCGCTTCGGTCGGAAGCAGCACGCCGCGCCCGCTCACAAGCTGGCCGTTCAGCCAGATCTCGCCCCCCTGAGCCGGGTCGAAACCTGCGATACAGCGCAGCACCGTGGTCTTGCCGCAACCACTCGCGCCGAGCAGACAGCCGATCGTGCCCTTGTTCAGGCTCAGCGACAGGCCCTTGATCACCTCGTTTGACCCGTAGGCGTGGCGCAACGCGCGGATCGCGAGGAGCGGCAAGCTGAGCGGGTCGGCGACGAGGCAATGATCGCCCGCGACGCCATTGCCGGATTCACGTAAATTCAAAGACATACGTATAATGATAGCTCATTGACCATTCTTGCCGGGCGCGATCCCAAAGAGCGATGCGAGTCGGACGACTTACTGCGATTGCGACGCTGATCGGAACATTGTGCGCGCTGCCGGTGGCGAGCGTGTTCTTCCACCTGTTCGCCACGGGCACGCCCGGGGTGTGGCAACACCTCGCGCAGACGGTCCTGCCGGAGTACGCGGCGAATACATTCTGGTTGCTGGCGGGCGTCGGTGTCGGCGTGATCACGGTGGGTGTGTCCACTGCCTGGCTTACGGCCATGCACGAATTTCCCGGCAGGCGTGCGTTCGAATGGGCCCTGATCCTGCCGCTTGCGATGCCCGCCTATGTTATCGCGTTCGTCTATACGGATCTGTTGCAGTTCGTGGGCCCGGTGCAGACGTGGTTGCGCGAACTGACCGGATGGTCGAAGGCCGACTACTGGTTCCCCGACGTGCGTTCGCTCGGGGGTGCGGTAGCGATGTTCATCTTCGTCCTCTATCCCTATGTGTACCTGCTCGCCCGCGGAGCATTTCTCGAGCGCTCGGCGAGTCCGCTCGAAGCGGGACGCACATTGGGTCTGGGCAACATTGCGGTTTTTTTCCGCGTGGCATTGCCTCTCGCGCGCCCGGCGGTCGTGGCCGGCACGGCGCTCGCGCTGATGGAGACGATCGCCGATTTCGGGACGGTGTCCTACTTCGGGGTGCCGACCTTCACCACCGGCATTTATCAGGCGTGGTTTTCGATGGGAGAGCGCGTGGTCGCCGCGCAGCTCGCGGCAGCGCTGCTCGGTTTCGTGGTGCTCGTCTTGCTGCTCGAGCGCGTGAGCCGCGGCCACAAGCGCTTCCACGAAACCTCGCAGCGCACGCGCGCCCCGTCGCGCCAGCGCCTCGCGGGATTGCCGGCCGCCGCCGCTACCGCGGTGTGCGCGATCCCCTTTGCGCTCGGGTTCCTGTTGCCGGCAGGGCTGCTGCTGCGGATGGCGATCGGCGAAGGCGGTGCCCAGCTCGGTCCGAGATTTCTGCAGTTTGCGGCGAACAGCGTGACGCTCGCCGCGCTCACCTCCGCGCTGCTGGTGGTGCTGGCGCTGCTGATGGCTTACAACGCCCGCCTGCACCCGGGCGTGTTCAGCATCAATCTGAATCGCGTGGCCGGCCTGGGTTACGCGGTCCCGGGCCTGGTGATCGCGGTGGGCACGTTGATACCGCTCGCGCAACTCGACAACGCGCTCGATGCGTGGATGAGGATGAGCTTCGGGATCTCGACGGGATTGCTGTTGACGGGCGGTATCGTGGCCCTCGTGCTGGCCTACGTCGTGCGGTTCTTCTCGATCGGGCTGCAGACCGTCGACGCTTCCCTCGAGAAGGTGCGGCCGAGCATGGAGGATGCGGCGCGCAGCCTCGGCTGCGGCCCGGTCGAATCGCTGCTCCGCATACACGTGCCGATCATGGCGCGCGGTCTGTTTACTGCCGCGCTGCTCATCTTCGTGGAGGTCATGAAGGAGCTGCCCGCGACCCTGGTCATGAGACCGTTCAATTTCGACACGCTTGCGACCCAGGTTTATATCCTGGCACAGGACGAGCGGCTGGCCGAAGCTTCCACCGCGGCCCTCGCGATTGTCTTCATGGGGCTCGTCCCGCTGATTGCGATTTCGCGCAATATCGCCCGGGCGCG